>JAJKJG010000133.1 GCA_021154065.1 Methylobacterium sp. | reverse complement strand
TGCAGCGCGTGCCGGCGACGCTGCTCATCTCGACCGACCCGCTCGACAACCGGGTGGCGCAGATCATCCAGGCCATGGCCGGGGAGGCGGGCTTCGACATCAAGATCAACGTCGTCGAGGCCGCGACGCTGCTCGGTCGGCTGAAGAGCGGCGCCTACGAGGTCTCGCTGCTGATCTGGAGCGGGCGCTCCGACCCCGACGCCAACATCTCGATCTGGGTCGCCTGCGACGGCTTCGTGAACTGGGGCCGGTACTGCAATCCGAAGCTCGACGACATCCTGCGCCGGGCGCGCTCGACGATCGACGCCGATCAGCGCGCCAAGCTCTATGCCGACGCCGCCGCGATCTATCTCGCCGAGCGGCCGTATCTCTTCATGTACCACCTGAAATGGTTCTGGGGCGCGACCCGCAAGCTCACCGGCTTCACGCCGCACCCCGACGGGATCGCGCGCTTGCAGGGCTTGAGGCTCGCGGAGTAGGGCGCCCTCAGCCGCCGAGGCGGTCGCGCAGCAGCACGCCGAGAGCGCGCGCGTCGGCGCAGATGAGCTCGGCGCCGGCCTCGCGCAGGCGTGCGTCGTGGCCGGGGCCGCAATGGCTGGCGCCGGTAAAGCCGATCGCCGTCATGCCGGCGGCGCGGGCGGCGCGGATGCCGGGCGCGCTGTCCTCGACGACGAGGCACGCCGGCGGCTCGACCGCCATTTCGCGGGCCGCGAGGAGGAACAGGTCGGGAGCCGGCTTGCCGCGCGCGACCATCTTGGCGCTGAACACATGCGGGGCGAAACGCTCCCACAGGCCGGTCAAGCCGAGGGCGAGCCTTAAGCGCTCGGGCGCGCTGCTCGAGGCGATGCACACCTGCGCCCCGCTTTCCTTCACGGCGTCGACAACGGCCGCGATGCCCTGCACCGCCCGCAGCTCGCGCCCGTAGACGTCCTCGACTTCCGCCCCACAGCGGGCAGCGTGATCTTCAGGAAGCGTCCTGCCGCTCTCCTCTTCGATCGCGCGGCGCATATCGGCGTCGGATACGCCGGCGTAGCGGTGCGCGACCTCGGCGGTCGTGATCGGGTACCCGGCGGCCGTGAGCGCGCGCGCCTCGACCGCGCAGGCGATCATCTCGCTGTCGACGAGCACGCCGTCGCAATCGAAGATGACGAGGCCGATCCTGGCGCCCACCGGCGGGACCGCCCGTTCAGCAGGGCCGCTGGTTCGTCGCGACGACGCGCCAGCCATGGCCGAC
Source organism: Methylobacterium sp. (assembly GCA_021154065.1). Next base: position 18,042 of record JAJKJG010000133.1, on the reverse strand, counting down.
GCCCGGCCCGTCGAAACGTTCGAGGCGCGTCAGCGACAGGTTGTCGACCGCGAACGCGAGCGCCGCCTCCGGCGAAAGGTCGAGCGCCTCGGCGAGCGCGGCGCGGATCGTGCCGCCATGGGTCACGGCGATGATGTCGCGCCCGGCGTATTCCTCGTTCAGCCGCCGGATCGCCCGGGCGACCCGCTCCATCACCGCGATGAAGCTCTCGCCCTCGGGCGGCGCCTCATGGGCCGGGGCAAGCCAGAAGCGGTGATAGGCCTCGGCCTGGAGCGCGGCGAGATCGGTGTATTTCATGCCCTGCCAGGCGCCGAAGCTCTGCTCGGCGAGATCGCGCTCGACGATGACGCCGGGTCCCGGCACCGGGTCCGGCCCGGGAAGGCCGGCCCGCACGATCGCAGCCGCCGTCATGTGGGTGCGGGTGAGGTGGCTCGTGACCCAGACGGCGTCCCGGGGCAGGAGGCCGGCGAGGCCGGAAAACGCCGCCTCGTTGTCGCAGTCGCAGACCGGATCGGTCTGGCCGTAGACGCAGCCGTTGTTGACGGTGACCGGCGCGTGCCGGACCCACCACCATCGGGTCGTGTGTTTCGCTGTCTCATCGGGCATCGGGCACCTGGCATGGCGGTGGCGGGGATGACGATCTATCTAGAAGCGCGCCCGCCGCGACAAGAGTGAGGCTCAAGATGCGCTGGTTTCGCCTGGCCTGCCGGTTTGCCGCTCTCGCCGTCCTGTTTGCGGGCTCTGTCGCGGCTGCGGCCGAGCGGACGCAGGTCGTTGTGTATTCGACGCTCGAGCCCGACTTCGTCGGCGAGCTGAAGAAGGCCTTCGAGGCCGACAACCCCGACATCGAGATCGTCTGGCAGCGCGACTCGACCGGGGTGATCACGGCCCGGCTCCTGGCCGAGCGCGGCGAGCGCGGCGACGCGATCTGGGGCCTCGCCGCGACCTCGATGATGCGGCTCAAGAAGGAGGGGCTACTCAAGCCGGACGCGCCGCCGAACCTTGCCGAGATTCGCCCGAATTTCCGCGATGCCGAGACACCGCCGGCCTGGGTCGGCATGGAGGCGTGGGCGGCGGCGGTCTGCTTCAACACCGCCGAAGCCGAGAAGCTCGGGCTGCCGAAGCCGGCCTCCTGGTACGACCTCCTCGACCCGCGCTTCCGCGGCCGGATCACCATGCCGGACCCGGGCTCCTCCGGCACCGGCTATTTCCACGTCTCCGCCTGGCTCCAGCTCTTCGGCGAGGAGGAGGCGTGGCGGTTCATGGACCGCCTGCACCTGAATATCGCCACCTACGAGCACTCGGGGACGAAGCCGTGCCGCAACGCCGCGGCGGGCGAGTTCCCGGTCGGCATCTCCTACGAGCTCGCCGGCGCCCAGGTGAAAGAGAAGGGCGCGCCGGTGGACGTCCTTCTCATGAAGGAGGGCGGCGGCTGGGACATGGACGCCGCCGGCATCCTCTCCGGCACCCGGAACCCCGAGGCCGCCCGCCGCCTCGTCGATTTCGCGGCGAGCCGCAAGGCGAACGAGATCTATGCCCGCTTCATCCAGCAGGTGGCGATCGAGGGCATCGCGAAGCCGATCCGGTTCTACCCGGAAGGGGTCGCCGCCTCGATGATCAAGAACGATCTCGTCTGGGCGGCCGAGAACCGCGAGCGCATCATCGCCGAATGGGCGCGGCGATACGGCAGGAAATGAGGGGAACACCTCTCCCGGCGGCGGGGAGAGGTGAAAGGCGCCTCTACTTCGGCGCCGCCTTCGATTCGTAGCGCTTCGACCACTCGGCGAGGATGCGCTCGCGGTTCTGCGCCATCCAGTTGAGGTCGTTCTTGACCATCGCGGCCTCGCCCTCGGTCGGGTAGTTCGGCGGCGCCGCCTTGACCGCCGGATGCGCGACGATCGCGTAGTACTTGCCGTAGAGCTCGTTCGCCTTCTGGGTCGCGGCCCAATCGGCGACCTTCTTCGCCCCGGCGAGGTTCTTCGCGCCCTTGACGATGCCGGTCGCTTCCATCTCCCAGCCGATGCCCTCCTTCGGCACGACGAGGTCGAGCGGCGCGCCCTTGGTCTTCTCCGAGGCGCCGCGCATGTCGAAGCCGATGCCGATCAGGCGCTCGCCGCGCGCCGCCTGCACGCAGGGCGCGGAGCCGGAATGGGTGTAGACCGCGATGTTGTCGTGCAGCTTGTCCATGAACTGCCAGCCCTTCTCCTCGCCCATGAGCTGGAGCCAGGCCGCGATCGTCAGGTAGCCGGTGCCGGACGACGCCGGATGCGGCATTACCACCTTGCCCTTGTAGGCGGCGTTGGTGAGGTCGTTCCAGGTCGCGGGCTTCGGCGCGCCGGCCTTTGCCGCTTCCGCCGTGTTGAAGCAGACGACGGCGAGGAAGGCGTCCATGCCGACCCAGGTCTCGGGGTTCTTGCCGCTCTTGAAGATCGGCTTCAGGTCCTTCGCCGCCGGCGGCGTGTAGGGCTCGAGCAGCCCCTGCGCCTCGAACAGCGCCATGCTCGAGGCGGCCAAGCCCCAGACGATATCGGCGCGCGGGTTGTCCTTCTCGGCGAGGAACCGCGCCGTCACGACGCCGGTCGAGTCGCGCACCCAGACGATCTCGACCGTCGGGTTCTCGGCCTCGAACGCCTGCTTGTAGGGCCCGAGCTGGTCGTTCTCCATCGCCGTGTAGACCGTCACCTGCGACTTCTGCGCCGCCGCCTCTCCGGCTGCAAAGACCGCCGACAGCGCCGCGGCGGCAACCGCGAGAAGCCTCGTTCCTGCTTTGAAGATCATGGGTCCTCTCCCTGAGGGATCTTGCGATCCGTTTTGGTGCGGCATCCGCGCATGTGCCGGCGACAGTGTCGTGACCACGCCCGTTCTTTTCCCCGACGCCGGGCTGTGCGTATTTTCCCGAAGCTTAGCACGGGACGGCGACCCGGCAAGCGCATCCAAGAGTGGGATTTTGTGGAATAATGTGGCATTGAGTGCCTGCGTGCGTGCGCCCGGGCGGCGCGGCGCCGGGCTGCGCCTCCGCCGGGCGCGTGATAAAAACCGCCTGCAGGAGGCTTGCCGTGAACTACGTGGCGACGAGGGCGATCCCGAAGGCCGGCGGGTCGGCGGACATCGACGGGCTGGTGCAGCGGCATCGGCCGGGCGGTCCGCTGGAGCGCGCCTTCTACACGGCTCCGGAGGTGTTCGAGGCGGATCTGCGCCAGATCTTCTATCGCCGCTGGCTGTTCGCCGGCCATGCCTGCGCGATCCCGCGCGCCGGCGACTACTTCACCTGGCGGGTGGGCTCGGAGAGCATCATCGTCGTGCGCGGCAAGGACGGCGAGATCCGCGGCTTCCACAATTTCTGCCGCCATCGCGGCACCCGCATCTGCGACGCCGAGCACGGGCATGCGAGGAAGCTCGTCTGCCCCTACCACCGCTGGACCTACGACCTCGACGGCCGCCTGATCACCGCGACGCAGCGCGAGTTCGATGCCGACCGCGAGACGCTCGGCCTCCTGCCGGTGCACCTCCACAACCTCGCCGGCCTGATCTTCGTCAATTTCGCCGACGACCCGACGGACTTCTCGGACGCGATCGAGGCCATCGCCCCGCAGATGGCGCCGCACGCGCTCGAGACCTGCAAGGTCGCGCATGTCGCCGACTACGTCGTGAAGGCGAACTGGAAGATCGTCTTCGAGAACAACCGCGAGTGCTACCACTGCCCGTCGCATCACGACGACTACAATGCCGCGACCTACGACGTGCTGCGCGACCGGGCCCTGTTCGAGCCGGCGCTGCAGCAGCGGCTCGACGCCATCACGGACGAGGCCAATGCGCGCTTTCGCCGCCTCGGCCTGAGCGAGGGCAATGCCTCCTCGGACATGACCGGCGCCTACTTCCGCTGCCACCGCACGCCGCTGATGGAGGGCTACGTCACCCAGAGCCTCGACGGCCAGCCGGTCGCGCCGCTCATGGGCGACGTGCCGGAGATCGACACCGGCACGCTGCGCACCACCCTGTTCCCGAACTTCTGGCAGCACACGAACTGCGATCACGCCGCCGCGGCGCGGATCACGCCGCTTTCGGCCGACCTCACCCACATCCGCGGCATCTGGCTCGTCGACGGCGATGCGGTCGAGGGGCGCGACTACACGCTCGACAAGCTGCTGCCGGTCTGGGACCGCACCAACCAGCAGGATTGGGCGATCTGCGAGAACCAGCAGCTCGGCGTCTCGTCGCGCCACTACGTGCCCGGCCCGTTCTCGAAATACCGCGAGCGCAACGTCGCCCAGTTCCTCGACTGGTATCTCGGCGAGATGCAGCGCTGACCGACTGCGAGGGCTAAGCGACAAATCTCCTCATGCTGAGGTGCGAGCGTAGCGAGCCTCGAAGCACGCACGAGCGCCTTCCTCCTCCGTCGCGCAGCGACGGGGGAGGGGAACCATGCGAAGCATGGTGGAGGGGGCGATCCCACGCGCGGTGCGTGGGCTTTCCCCCTCCACCGCCTTCGGCGGTCCCCCTCCCCCGCTTCGCGGGTGAGGATCGCTGCGTCGGCGGGTTGCGTCCTTCGAGGCTCGCCTTCGGCTCGCGGCTCAGGATGAGGGGCGTGGGTGATGGCCCCAACACCTGATCGGAGACTCGCGTGCTTCCCTCCCATGCGCGTATCGTCATCATCGGCGGCGGGGCGATCGGCTGCTCGATCGCCTACCACCTCGCGAAGCTCGGCGAGCGCGACGTCGTCCTTCTCGAGAAGAGCGGGCTGACCCACGGCTCGACCTGGCACGCCGCCGGGCTCGTCGGGCAGCTGCGCTCGAAGCGCAACCTCACCCGGCTGATGCAGTACAGCGCTTCGCTCTATGCCAAGATCGAGGCCGACACCGGGCAGGCCGTCGAGTGGAAACCCGTCGGCAGCCTGCGGCTTGCCTCCTCGAAGGAGCGCTGGAGCGAGCTGAAGCGGATGGCGACGACCGCCCGCAGCTTCGGCTTCGCGCTCGAGACGCTATCCCCGGCCGAGGCCCGGACACTGTTCCCGCTGATCACGCTCGACGGCATCGAAGGCGCGCTGTTCATCGCCACCGACGGCCATGTCGATCCGTCGAGCCTGACGCAGGCCTACGCCAAGGGCGCGCGCGCCGGCGGCGTGCGCATCGTCGAGCGGGTGCGGGTCACGGCGATCGAGGTCAAGGGCCGGCGCGCGACGCGCGTCCGCACCGAAGAGGGCGACATCGAGGCCGAGATCGTCGTCAACGCCGCCGGCATCTGGGCCCGCGACGTCGGCAGGCTCGCCGGGATCGAGCTGCCGGCCGGCGCCGTCGAGCACCAGTACCTCGTGACCGAGAAGCGCGCCGACATACCGGCTGGCCTCCCGACGCTGCGGGACCCCGACAAGATCTTCTATCTCAAGCCCGAGCCCGGCGCCTTCGCGATCGGCGGCTGGGAGGACAACACGCCGACCTTCGGCGAGACCGGCATGCCGGCGGGCTTCGACCGCGAGCTGTTCCAGCCCAGCATGGAGCGGCTCGAGGCGTTCATGCTGCCCGCCGCCGAGCGCATCCCGGTGCTGAACGAGATGGGCATCCGCACCATCATCAACGGCGCGATCCCGATCTCGCCGGACGGCGAGCCGATCATGGGGCTCGTGCCCCAGCTCGACAATTTCTACGTCGCCTGCGGCTTCACCTCCGGGATCGCGGCGAGCGGCGGCGCCGGCAACGCCATGGCGCAGTGGATCCTGCGCGGCGAGCCGGAGCACGACCTCTGGGCGTTCGACGTGCGCCGCTTCGGGCCGCACCACGCCTCGCGCCGCTACCTCGCCGAGCGCTCGGTGGAGGCTTACGGCCGCTACTATGCGATGCACTGGCCGCTCGAGGAGGCGCGCTCGGCGCGCGGCGGCCGGCGCTCGCCGCTGCACCAGATCCTTGCGGGAAAGCACGCGGTGTTCGGCTCGCGCAACGGCTGGGAGCGGCCGAACTGGTTCGCCCCGGAGGGCATGGAGGCCGCCGACCGGCCCTCCTTCGAGGGCCGGCCGAACTGGTTTGCGGCCGTCGCCGAAGAGCATAAGGCGGTGCGCGAGCGCGCCGCGCTCATCGACATGAGCTCGTTCTCGAAGTTCGAGATCGTGGGCCGTGGCGCACTCGCGGCGCTGCAGCGCATCGCCGCAAACGACCTCGGCAAGCCCCCGGGCGCGCTCACCTACACGCAGCTCTGCAACGCCCGCGGCGGCATCGAGGCCGATCTCACCATCGCGCGTCTCGACGAGGACCGCTTCTACGTCGTCACGGGCAGCGGCTTCGGCGTGCGCGACGGCGGCTGGATCGCAAAGCACCTGCCCCGCGACGGCAGCGTGTCGATGCGCGACGTCACCTCCGCCAAGGCGGTGATCAACCTCTGCGGCCTGCGATCGCGCGCCGTGCTGGGTGAGGTCGCGGACGGCGACGTAAGCGACGTGGCGCTGCCCTACATGGCGGCGCGCCCGATCCGGATCGGCTACGCCCCGGTCGACGCGTTGCGCGTCACCTATGTGGGCGAGCTCGGCTACGAGCTGCACCTGCCGGTGGAGTACGCCCAGCACGTCTACGAGCTGTTATGGGAAGCGGGCCGGGCCTTCGGCATCGCCGATGCCGGCTACCGGGCGGTCGACTCCCTGCGGCTCGAGAAAGGCTACCTGTACTGGGGCGCCGACATCACGCCGGACTACACGCCCTACGAGGCCGGCCTCGGCTTTGCCGTCGCGCTGAAGAAGGACGATTTCATCGGCCGCGAGGCGCTCGCGAGGGCGAAGAGCGAGGGTCCGCGGCGCAGGCTCTGCTGCTTCCTGCTCGAGGAGCCCGCCGCCGTCTATGGCGGCGAGGCGATCTGGCTTGGGCCGACGCTCCTCGGCGTCACGACGAGCGGCGGCTACGGCCACACGATCGCGAAAAGCATCGTCTACGGCTACGTCCCGGCCGAGCACGCCGGGCACGAGACCTACGAGATCGAGACCTTCGGCCGCCGCGTGCCGGCGCGGCGATCCGCGAAGGCGCCATACGATCCGGAGCGGCGCAAGATTCTCGTGTGAATCCAATAGCTTGATTGCGCCACGGCTCCGGCTCCCCATCCTGACGGAGCCCGCTGCATCGTCATCATGACGAAACCGCCGCCCCCTTCTGAAGCCGCGGTTTTGGTGTCGGGACCCCGCCGCACTTTCATCATGACGGAACGGCCGATCATCCGTCACCGATCAAGCAAGTCTGGGGGCCCCGGGAATGAAGGGACGCGCGATGCTGGCGAAGGGAGCAGCTCAAGGCCCATGGCTCGGCAGAGGTTCGTAGTTGACACGCTCCTTGCATGGAGCAGAGTCTCTGCGCTGCCTGAGATTTCGAGCATTGTAAGCTGCGTGCGGGAACGGGCGGCGCGGCGCGACATCTCACGGGGCGGACCGGGGGAGCCATCAATGAAGCGGCGAGAATTCATCGGTGCGCTGGGTAGCGCTGCGTTCCTGTCGTCGACGTCCTCGATGGCGCAGCAGCCGAAGAAAATCCACAGAATTGGTGTTTTGTGGCACGGAGCAAACGTCGAAGAGGAAGCGATCTATCTGGCAGCGCTGCGCAAGGGGTTGCTCGACGTCGGCTATGTCGAAGGTCAGAACATCGCTCTAGATATGCGCTTCCCGGCGGAGCAGTATGAACGGTTCTTCGTTCTTGCCGCCGAACTGGCCCAGCAAAAGCTCGACGTGTTGGTTTCGGCCGCCGGGATCGCTGCCATCGCCTGCCATCGCGCGACAACGACAATCCCGATCGTCGCCGTCAATGTCCCCGATCCAGTCGGACGAAAGCTGGTCGCGAGCCTCGGGCGGCCCGGCGGCAACTTGACCGGGCTGTCGAACATGGCCGTCGAGCTGACGAGGAAACGCCTCGAGCTCGCGAAAGAGACGATCAGCGACCTGTCGCGCGTGGCATTGCTTGTGAACACCTCGGATGAGATCGGTTCGCGCGCCTATATTGCCGAAGCGGAGGCCGCCGGTCCCCAGCTTGGCATCGCCGTCGTGCCGGTTGGAGTGCGAGGCGCCAATGACCTGGAAGGCGCGATTTCAAAGATGAGCGCCGAGAACGTGCAGGCAATGATCGTAACGCACGACGGTCTGTTCTACGTGCAACGGCAACGCCTGGCCGAGCTGGCCTTGGAAAAGCGACTGCCGAGCCTCGGGTTTGCGAGCGAGCAGTGGGAAGCCGGCCTGCTTGCGACCTATGGACCGAAGGTGCCGAGCTTGTATCGCCGCGCCGGCGTGTTCATCGACAAGATCCTCAAAGGCGCAAGCCCCGCCGATCTTCCGGTCGAGCAACCCACGGCCTTCGAGCTTCTGATCAACCTCAAGAGCGCCAAGGCCCTCGGTCTCACGGTTCCGCCGACGCTTCTTGCCCGCGCGGACAACGTGATCGAATAGCGACCCGTTTTGTCTGAGGTTTTGTCGATGTGCCATCCTCGCTGCCCTCATCCTGAGGTGCGAGCCGGAGGCGAGCCTCGAAGAACGCAACCCTGCCGATGCAGCGCCCGACCGCCGCTGCGTGCTTCGAGGCCGCCGCTTCGCGGCGGCACCTCAGCATGAGGAGAGTTGTGAGCCGCCAGCCCATCCCAGTTACATGCGCGTGCGGGCCGATGATGGATCGTACGGCGCCTTGAGGCTTGCCCGCACGGCTGCGCGCACGCCGGCGATGTCGAGCTCGAAGCGGCCGCCGTCGAGCCAGCCGGTGTCGATCGCGGCGTCCGGCGACGAGACATAGGCGAGCGCCACCACCCGGCCGACGGCGTCGCCGAAGCCCGCCGAGGTGACCTCGCCGACGGGGCGGCCGTCGCGCAGGACGAGCTCGCCGCCATGCGCCAGCGGCGCGTCCGGCTCGCCGGCGACGAGCGAGACGCAGCGCTTCGTCGGCGGCTTCGCCTTCGCGGCGACGAGCGCGTCGCGACCGAGGAAGTCGCCCTTGTCGAGGCGCACCGCGAAGCCGAGCCCGGCCTGCCAGGGCGTGTAGTCCGGCGTCAGCTCGCGGCCCCAGGCGCGGTAGCCCTTCTCGAGGCGCAGGCCCTCGATCGCGTAGTAGCCGGCGTCGGCAAGCCCAAGATCGGCGCCGGCCTCCGTCAGCGTGTCGTACACCGTCGCGGCAAATTCGGTCGGCACGTAGAGCTCCCAGCCGAGCTCGCCGACATAGGTGCGGCGCGAGGCGACGAGCGTCGCATAGCCGATGTTGATCTCGCGGATTGCCGCGAACGGAAACGCGGCGTTGTCGAAGCCGGCGCGGCTCACCCGGGACAGGAGCTCGCGCGACCGCGGCCCCATCACCGCGATCACCGCATAGGCCGAGGTCACGTCGGTGAGCGTCGCGCGCGCGTCCTCGGGGATGTGGCGCCCGATCCAGTCGGCGTCGCGGGCCGCCTGCGCCGTGCCGGTGACGATCAGGAAGCGGTCCGCCGCCAGCCGCGCGATCGTGACGTCGCTCTCGTAGGTGCCGCGCGCGTTGAGGAGCCCGGTGTAGACGCTCTCGCCGACCGCCACCGCGACGTCGTTCGCGGCAAGGCGCTGCAGCACGCTCTCGGCGTCGCGGCCCTGCACCAGGAGCTTCGCGAACGAGGTCATGTCGAAGGCCGCGACGCCCTGGCGTGCGGCGCGCTGCTCGGCCGCGACGGTGTCGAACCAGTTCTGGCGCCCGAAGGAATAGCCGATCGTGCGCTCGCCCTCGTTGCGGGCGAAGTAGTTCGGCCGCTCCCAGCCCATCTTCGACCCGAACACGGCGCCTTTCGCGGCGAGCCGGTCGTAGAGCGGCGAGCGCCGGAACGGGCGCGCCGAATCGAGCTCGCGGTTCGGCCACGGCATCATGTAGTGCAGGCCGAGCACCTCGCCGACGCGCGAGCGCAGCCAGGTGTCGTTGCCGTTGAGCCGCGCGAAGCGCCGGATGTCGACCGGCCACAGGTCGATCGAGGGCTCGCCGCCGACGATCCATTCGGCGAGCGCCCGGCCGGCGCCGCCGCCGCTCGCGATGCCGATCGAGTTGAAGCCCGCCGCGACGTAGAAGCTCTTCAGCTCCGGCGCCTCGCCGATGATGAAGTTGTTGTCCGGCGTGAAGCTCTCGGGGCCGTTGACGAAGCTCTTGATCTCGGCCGTGTGCAGGGCGGGCAGGCGGGTGAGCGCGTTCTCCATCAGGATCTGGAACTGGTCCCAGTCGTCGGGCAGGAGCTGGAACTCGAACTGCTCCGGGATGCCGTCGGTCGCCCAGGGCTTCGCCACCGGCTCGAAGCCGCCGACGAGAAGGCCGCCGACCTCCTCCTTGACGTAGATGTAGCCGTCCGGGTCGCGCATCACCGGCAGGTCCGGGTGCACGCCCGGGATCTGGTCCGTCACGATGTACATGTGCTCGGCCGAATGCAGCGGCACGGTGACGCCGCACATCCGGCCGACGGCCTTCGCCCACTGGCCGGCGCAGTTCACGACGACGCCGGCCTCGATCGCGCCCTCGGCCGTCTCGACGCCGGTCACGCGGCCGTCCTTCACGCGGATGCCCGTGACCTTGGTCTTCTCGAAGATCTTCGCGCCGCGCATGCGGGCGCCTTTCGCCAGCGCCTGCGTCACGTCAGCGGGGTTCGCCTTGCCGTCGCTCGGCAGCCAGAGCGCGCCGAGGAGGTCGTGGGTCGCCATGATAGGATAGCGCTCGGCCGCCGCCTCGACCGAGATGACGTCGCACGGCACGCCCTGCGCGGTCGCCGAGGCGGCGACCCGGCGCAGCAGCGTCATGCGCTCGGGGGTGCGCGCGACGATGATCGAGCCGCACTGCTTCCAGCCGGTCGCGAGCCCGGTCTCGGCCTCGAGACGCGCATAGAGCTCGATCGAGTGCTGCACGAGCCGCGTCATGTTCTGGTGCGCGCGCAGCTGGCCGACGAGGCCTGCGGCATGCCAGGTCGTGCCGCAGGAGAGCCGCCCCTGCTCGACGAGCACGACGTCGCGCTTGCCCATCTGCGTCAGGTGATAGGCAACGGAGCAGCCGACCACGCCGCCGCCGATGATGACGATCTCGGCGGAGGCGGGGAGGGCGGTCATGCAGGCTCCGGAAAGTCGAGGGGCGGCGGTCTGGATACCGCGCGCGGCAAAAAACCACAAATTGCCACACTTCGAACCCCTCTCCCGTTCGAGGCCCCGCCGGGGAGGGGTTCACTGCGCGGGCCTCGTTCGTGCGTTCGCGGCGCGATCCGTTAGAGGCCGCGCAACCGCCACTGCGCCCCCTCGGGTGAGACCGCGCCCCCGCCGCCGCGCTGCCCTCCGGCCGCGGCGCTCTCCACCACCCGATAAAAGCACGAGCGCCTTCCAGTGTGGCAGCAGCCGCCGTCGCCGGCGACGCGGACCTTGAGGAGGACGGCGTCCTGGTCGCAGTCGATGCGGGCCTCGACGACGGTCTGGAGCTGGCCGCTCGTTAAGCCCTTGCGCCACAGCTCGCCGCGCGAGCGCGACCAGTACCAGGCCTCGCCGGTCTGAAGCGTCCGCGCCAGCGCCTCGGCGTTCATGTGCGCGACCATCAGCACCTCGCCGGTATCGGCGTCGGCCGCGACCGCGGTGACGAGGCCGTCCGGGCCGAAGCGGGGGGCGAGCACGCGGCCTTCCTCCAGCTCCTGCCTCGACGCGGCGACGGGGAAGGGGAGCGTGGGCATCGACAAGTCCCTTGAACGAAGACGCCCGGCTTCCTCCGCCGGGCGTTTCAGCTTCCACCGGGCGGGAGGGTCGTCAAGCCTTGGCGCGCGCCCCCGAGACGCCTATCCGCTGCAGGATGCCGAGAACTCCTCCTGGAACGCGCCGAGTTGGCTCCTGTCCGTTTCGAGCTCGCTCTCCAGCTCCTGCCGCCTTTGCGCGAGCTCCTGGATCTTGGCTTGGTCCGGCTTCGGTTGGCGCTGCAGATCCCCGATGTCGTCGCCGAGCGCCCTGACGCGACGCTCCTTGTCGCGGATGTCCTTCTCGATCTGCTTGATCGCCTTTGCGAAGAGCTTGCAGACGCCGCTCAGTCTCGCTTGGACGTCCATGACGCGCCTCCCTGGGTGGAAGACGCAATCCTACCCGCAAGCTTGGCCGTTCGCCAAGCGCCGCGTCCGAAAGTCCGCTAGCCGCCGCGCACGAGCGTCAGGAACCGGACCTGCTCGGCCGGGTCGTCCTTGAACACGCCGGTGAACTGGGTCGTGACCGTCGACGAGCCGGCCTTGCGGACGCCGCGCATCGACATGCACAGGTGCTCGGCCTCGAGCATCACGGCGACGCCGCGCGGTCGCAGCGCCTCGTCGATGGTGTCGGCGATCTGCACCGTCAGGCTCTCCTGCGTCTGCAGGCGGCGGGCGTAGGCGTCGACGACGCGGGCGAGCTTCGACAGCCCGACGACGCCCTTCGAGGGGTAGTAGGCGATGTGGGCGCAGCCGGTGAAGGGGATCATGTGGTGCTCGCAATGCGACGCGAACGGGATGTCGCGCACGAGCACGATGTCGCCGTAGCCGGCGACCTCCTCGAACACCCGGTCGAGGATGTCGGAAGGCTTCGTCCGATAGCCGGCGAAAAGCTCCTCGAAGGCCTTGGCGACGCGCCGCGGCGTATCGACGAGGCCCTCCCGGGCCGGATCGTCGCCGGCCCAGCGCAGGAGCGTGCGCACGGCCGCTTCCGCCTCCTCGCGCGTCGGCGGGGCTTCCGGCTCCGGCGGCCTCGCCTCGAGCGCGCGCAGGGGCTTCACGATCGCATCCATCTCGCCGTTCCCGGTTCAAGCCCTTATATTGGATGCGCCGCAGCGCTCGGCAACGCGCCAATCCGCAACCACGCCATGTTGAACGAGATCTACAACAAGCGAATCCTGGAACTGGCGGCCGACATCCCGCGGCTCGGCCGCCTCGAGCGTCCGGACGCGAGCGCGACGGCGCATTCGCGGCTGTGCGGCTCGACCGTGACCGTCGACCTGAAGCTCGCCGGCGACACCGTCGCCGACTTCGCCCATGAGGTGAAGGCCTGCGCGCTCGGCCAGGCCTCGTCCTCGATCATGGCCCGCACCGTCGTCGGCGCGACGGCCGCCGAGCTGCGCGAGGTCCGCGACGCGATGCGGCGGATGCTCAAGGAGAACGCCGAGCCGCCGGCCGGCAAATGGGCGGAGCTGCGGGTGCTCGAGCCGGTGCGCAATTTCAAGGCCCGGCACGCCTCGACGATGCTGACCTTCGACGCCGTCGTGAGCGCGCTCGACGAGATCGCGGCGCGGCGGGCGCAGCCGGCAGCCGCCGAGTGATGGCCGGCGGCTTGCCGAAGCGGCTGCCGCGGCAGGCCGCCCGCGGGCTGATCCGCACCTATCAGCTCACGTTGTCGAGCCTCATCGGCCGCCACTGCCGGCACCTGCCGTCGTGCTCCGACTACGCCGACGAGGCGATCGCCCGCCACGGCCTCTGGGCCGGCGGCTGGATGGGATTTGCCCGCATCTGCCGCTGCGGCCCCGGCGGCACGTCGGGGCTCGACCTCGTGGCCGAGGCGTTGCCCGTCGAAAGTGCCTGGTATAAGCCCTGGCGCTACGCACGCTGGCGCGGCGTCAATGCGCCGGCGATGCTCTGCGAGGCGGTCGAATCCGACGGCGGCCGCTCGTAACCCCTATCCGCCAGCCTGAGCTTACCTGCCCGGTTTGCAGGAGTGAGCGGGAGTCCTCGATGATCACCCTGACATTCCCCGACGGCGCGCAACGGCAGTACGAGGCCGGGATCACCGGGCGGGCGGTCGCGGACGGCATCGCGAAGTCGCTTGCGAAGCGCACCGTCGCGATGGCGCTCGACGGCCGCGTCGCCGATCTTTCCGACCCGATCCTTCGCGACGCCCGGATCGAGTTCCTGACCCGCGAGGACCCGCGCGCGCTCGAGCTCATCCGGCACGACGCCGCCCATGTGCTCGCCGAGGCGGTGCAGAGCCTCTATCCGGGCACGCAGGTCACCATCGGCCCGGTGATCGAGAACGGCTTCTATTACGACTTCGCCCGCCCCGAGCCGTTCACGCCGGAGGACTTCCCGGCGATCGAGGCGAAGATGCGCGAGATCATCGCGCGCGACAAACCCTTCACCAAGGAGGTGTGGAGCCGCGACAAGGCGAAACAGGTCTTCCGCGACAAGGGCGAGCTGTTCAAGCTCGAGCTCATCGACGCCATCCCGGAAGGGGAGGACCTCAAGGTCTATGCCCAGGGCGAATGGTTCGACCTCTGCCGCGGCCCGCACATGACCTCGACCGGCAAGATCGGCGGCGCCTTCAAGCTGATGAAGGTCGCCGGTGCCTATTGGCGGGGCGATTCCAGGAACCCGATGCTGACGCGGATCTACGGCACGGCATGGGCTTCCGACGGCGAACTCACGCAATACCTGAAGCAGCTCGAGGAGGCTGAGAAGCGCGACCACCGCCGGCTTGGGCGCGAGATGGACCTGTTCCATTTCCAGGAAGAAGGGCCGGGCGTCGTGTTCTGGCACCCGAAGGGCTGGACGCTGTTCCAGGAGCTCATCGCCTACATGCGCCGCCGCCTCAAGGCCGACTACCAGGAGGTCAATGCGCCGCAGATCCTCGACAAGTCGCTGTGGGAGACCTCGGGCCATTGGGGCTGGTACCGCGAGAACATGTTCGTCACGCAGACCGAGGACGAGCGCGTCTTCGCGATCAAGCCGATGAACTGCCCGGGGCATGTGCAGATCTTCAAGTACGGTTTGAAGTCGTACCGCGATCTGCCGCTGCGGCTTGCCGAATTCGGCGCCGTCTCTCGCTACGAGCCGTCCGGTGCCCTGCATGGGCTGCTGCGCGTTCGCGCCTTCACGCAGGACGACGCGCACGTCTTCTGCACCGAGGACCAACTCGCCGCCGAGTGCCTCAAGATCAACGATCTGATCCTCTCGACCTATGCCGATTTCGGCTTCGAGAACGACATCGTCGTCAAGCTCTCGACGCGGCCCGACAAGCGCGTCGGCACCGACGCCATGTGGGACCACGCCGAGGCGGTGATGGGCCGGGTGCTCGAGGAGATCGCGGCGCGCTTCGGCAACCGCATCAGGACCGCGATCAATCCGGGGGAGGGCGCGTTCTACGGGCCGAAATTCGAGTACGTGCTGCGCGACGCGATCGGCCGCGACTGGCAGTGCGGCACGACGCAGGTCGATTTCAACCTGCCGGAGCGCTTCGGCGCCTTCTACATCGACCACGACGGCTCGAAGAAGACGCCGTCGATGGTCCACCGGGCGATCTGCGGCTCCATGGAACGCTTCGCCGGCATCCTCATCGAGCACTACGCCGGCCACTTCCCGCTCTGGCTCGCGCCGGTGCAGGCCGTCGTCGCGACGATCACGTCGGACGCCGACGCCTACGCCCGCGAGGTGATCGCCGCGGCCGAGAAGGCGGGCCTGCGCGCCGCGGCGGACCTGCGCAACGAGAAGATCACCTACAAGGTCCGCGAGCACTCGCTCGCCAAGGTGCCGGTGCTCCTCGTCGTCGGGCGAAAGGAGGCGGCCGAGCGCACGGTCTCGATCCGCCGCCTTGGATCACAGGAGCAAAGGTCGCAAGGATTGGCGCCGGCGCTCGCCGATCTCGCGGCCGAGGCGCTGCCGCCCGACCGGCGTCCGCACCTCGCGGAGGACGAGGGCCGCCCCGAGGAGCATCTCGCCCTCGACGGCCATCACGTCATCGCGCGGACGATCGCCTGACGCGACCGCTCGCCGGCCACGCGGCGCCGTCCCAGGGCCAGCGCCGGCATTCCCGGTGGACGTCGGCGGCGGTGAGGCCGATGTCCCTGAGCTGCTCCTCGCTTAGGAGGCCGAGGTCGCGCCGCTGCCGGCTGCGGGCGAGGCAAGCCTTCAGCCATCGGCTGAAGGCCGGGAGCGCCCGTGCCTTCGGGGCGCGGGCCGGCGCCGCATCGAGGCGCGTGAAAATGGTGTCCATCGAACCCTCCTTCATGAGGATCACAGGATCGGAGGATCGGCCCTGAAAGTCCCGGCCGAACGCTTTGCCCGCGGCCGAAGCGATGGCGCGTGCGGACGCGATCGGGTTCGACTAAGCTTCCTGGCATGGGCTCGGAACTCGACCTCGCCTGGATTGCCTCGGTCGTCGGCGACCCCGCCCGTTCGCGCATCCTTCTCGCGCTCATGGACGGGCGGGCGCGGACCGCCAAGGAGCTCGCTTTCCTCGCCGGCATCGCCGCGCCGACCGCGAGCGGCCATCTCGCGAAGCTCCTCGACGGCCGTCTCGTCGCCGTCGAGCCGCAGGGCCGGCACCGCTACTACCGCCTGGCCTCGGCGCTCGTCGCGCAGATGCTCGAGACGATGGCGGTCGTCGGCGGCGAAGCCTATGCGCCCGATCCGCGGCTGCGCCGCATCGACCCGGCGCTCGCGGCGGCCCGCACCTGCTACGACCATCTCGCCGGGCGGCTCGGCGTCGCGATCGCCGACGCGCTGCAGGGTCTCGGCCATGTCGCCTTCAACGACGGCGCCGGCGAGATCACGCCGAGCGGACGGGAATTCTTTACCCGCCTCGGGCTTCCTCTCGACGAGCGGCGGGCCGGGCGGCGCTTGCTGTGCCGGCCGTGCCTCGACTGGACCGAGCGCCGCCATCACCTCGCCGGCGTCGTCGGCACCGCCTTCTGCAGCCACTGCCTCGCGTCGGGCTGGGTCCAGCGCCAGCGCGACGGCCGCGCCGTCGCGGTCTCGCCTGAAGGCCACGCCGCCTTCGCGGAGCTTCTCGGCATCGACGGGCGGACGCTCACCTTCGGGCCGCAGGAAGCTGCCGCGGCTTGAAGGACGCCGAACGCTCCGTCCTCATCGCGGCTCAGCCGATCGGCGCCCGCGGCGGCCAATTTCCCCCGCGACGTGATAGGGTCTTGGGATGAATCAGGCCGATACCCCGTTCCAGGCGTTACGGAGCTCCGCCGACGAGGCGGCGGTGGCCGCGATCGAGCAGCTGGTCCGGGAGGCGCCAGACCATGCGCTCTACCGGACGAACGCGCTGGCGTTCGCAGCCCGAAATGGTCTCGACGAGGAGCCCGTCATCGCGGCCTTCCTGCACGCGGCGCGGCTCGGCCTTTTCGAGCTGTCCTGGAACGTGCTCTGCCCCGGCTGCGGCGGCGTCCTCGACGCCGGCACGACGCTCAAATCCGTGAACCGCGCCGAATACAGCTGCGCGCTGTGCGCCGCCGGATACGAACCGACGCTCGACGAGATGGTCGAGGTGACCTTCACGGTCAGCCCGCGGGTGCGCCGGGTTGCCGCCCACGATCCGAACAGCCTGCCGATGTGGGACTATTGCCGTCAGATCTTCTGGGGCTCGGGGGTCGATCTGCCGGACGATCTCCAGGGGATCATCGACGAGATCACGCTCGAGGCGATCGAGCTCCCGCCCGGCGAAAAGGCGCTGCTCGCCCTGCAACTGCCGGCGAAATTCGTGATTGTCTTCGACCCGGTGACGCATGCGACGCAGTTTCTCGACGTCAAGGGAGAGCCGACCCGCGAGCGCCAGAACCTGTCCCTCGTCTTCGACCAGGTGCACGCGGCGAACGAGACCCTCGAGATGCGTCCCGGCCCGCTGCGGCTGTCGCTCGAGAACCGCTGCGACGTCGGGGTCCTGCCCGGCGTGTGGGTCGCCGACGAGCGGCTGCACGACCTCCTCGGGCATCGCCGGCCCTTCCTGACGGCAAAACGCCTGCTCACCAACCAGACCTTCCGCGACATCTATCGAACCGACACGCTCGACGTCGATCAGCGCCTCAAGATCACCAGCCTGACCTTCCTGTTCACGGATCTGCGCGGTTCGACCGAGCTCTACGAGCGGGTCGGCGACCTTGCCGCCTTCGACCTCGTGCGGGCGCATTTCCGCGTCCTGACCGAGATCGTCGCGGCCGAGGCCGGAGCCGTCGTGAAAACCATCGGCGATGCCGTGATGGCGACGTTCATTAAGCCGGAGCATGCGATCGTCGCGGGCCTGCGCATGCGCGCGGCGATGGACGCGCTCAATTTGGCGCGCGGCACCGAGGACCTCGTGGTCAAGATCGGCATTCATGAAGGCCCGTGCCTCGCCGTCATGCT
>JAJKJG010000132.1 GCA_021154065.1 Methylobacterium sp. | reverse complement strand
CCCTATTAGGAAACGGCGCGCCCCTCACCCGGACGGCTCACGCCGTCTCAACATCTCCAGGAGGGAGCGGTTGGGGCGCCCGCGCGGCTTCAGAGCGCCTGCGCCGCTTCCAAAACCTCCTGGGCGTGGCCCGGCACCTTCACCTTGCGCCAGACCCGCGCGATGCGCCCCTCGCGGTCGATCAGGAAGGTGGAACGCTCCACGCCCATGTATTTGCGCCCGTACATGCTTTTCTCGACCCAGACGCCGTAGGCTTCGAGCGCGTCCCTGGCTTCGTCGGAAGCGAGGGTCAGGTCGAGGCCGTATTTCGTCCTGAACTTGTCGTGGCTCGCCAGGCTGTCCGCCGACACGCCGATCACCTCGGTGCCGCAGGCCGCGAACGCGTCCCGCAAGCCGTCGAAATCCTGCGCCTCTCGGGTGCATCCGCTGGTGTCGTCCTTGGGATAGAAGTAGAGCACGACCATCCAGCCCTTGAGATCCGAGAGGCTGATCTCCCGGCCGCCGGTCGCAGGCAGCGAGAACGGCGGGGCGGCGTCGCCGGGGCGCAGCATGGATTTGCCTTCCTTTCGTCGGATTGCGAAGGCTTTAGGAGAAATTGATGAAAGCGGCTCTAAGCAAACATCGTTTCGCAGAAGCGGAGCGATCGGCTAAAGCCCTTCGCCAGCTTTCGGACGTCGCGGCCTGAGCCGCAGGATCCAACCCGACCACCGCGGATGAAGCACCCCCCGAGCCCCTTGCTGCGCCCCGTGCGACGCCGTCGCCGACGCGTCATGCTCGGCCGCATGCTGCGGGGGGCTCTCTATGTCAAGGCCGGCTTCATCGCCGTGCTGGGGCTCGCGGCAGGCCTTCTTTATCTCAGGCTGAGCGCGGGGCCGCTCGACTTCGAGGGACTCGCCGACCAAGTCGCGAAAAGTCTGGCGGACCGCATCGGGCCGGGCTGGAGCGTGTCGCTCAACGACACGGCCCTCCAGCTTGAAGCCGGCTCGCCGGCTCTGCGGACAGCCGGGCTCACAGTCCGCAATCCCGAAGGCGTCCTGGTCCTGCGCGCGCCCTACGCCGTCGTCAGCCTTGATGCGGTGTCGCTGATGAGCGGCAGCCTTCAGCCGCGCTTGGTCGAACTGCGCGACCTGCATCTGCGCGCGTCGATCAACCCCGACGGATCGCTGTCGTTCATTCCGGCGGAGGAAGCGGCGGCGAGCCAGCCGCCTGAGAGCGGCGCGGTCGCCGAGGAGCCGCCGCGCGCGCCGTCCTCAAACGAGGGGGCGTCCCAGCCGTCTTCCCTGTCGCTGGCGGTCGCGTCCTTGTTCGATCTCGCTCTCGAACGCGGCAACATCGTGGGAGCGCTCGATCAGGCGCGGCTGACCAACGCGCGCCTGACCCTCATCGACGCTCAACAGCGGGAGCGCGTCGGGTTCAGCCGCGTGGACGCCCGGTTCGAGCGCGCATCCGCGCAGGCGCGCCGGTTCGACCTGACCTTGGAAGGGCCGCGCGGGGTCTGGCGATTAAACGGCGAGGTCGAAGCCATGGCGGATGGCCGTCGCGTCGGGACGATCGTGGCGGAGGCGATGCCGGTCGAGGATTTGCTGCTCCTCTCCGGCTCGGCGGCTTTTCCGGGCTGGACCGATGTCAAGCTGTCGGGCCGGGTCGAGGCGTCGGTTTCGGACGGGCGCATCGAACGCCTGAACGGCCGTCTGAACGCCAGCTCCGGCGAAGTTCAGATCGACGACAAGGATATGCCGCCCATTCGCGTCGAGACCGCCTCGGCGGATGCGTCCTGGAACGAAGCCGGGCGTGCGCTGGCCCTGAGCGATCTCGCCTTTACGGCCGGGGCGACGCGCGTCCGCCTGCAAGGCGCCTTGACGGCGACCGATCAGGGCTGGCGGGCCGTGCTCGCAGGACGCGATGCGGTGTTGAGCGGGGCCTCCGGGCACGACCCTCCGGTTCAGGTCGACGCAATCGAGGCCAGCGTCACCGGAGGCGAGGGCGGCGGCTTCGTGGTCGAGCGGCTCGCCATGCGCGGGCCGACGCTCGACGCCGAACTGAGCGGGACGCTGCGGACGCCGGCGGATCAGGGCGGCGTCAACATCGCCATCCGTGGAACCGGGGTCGAGGCCCGCACCGCCCTGCGCCTGTGGCCGGAGGCGATCGCGGTGCCGGTGCGCCATTATCTTGGCCAGAACCTTCACGCCGGCCTCGCCGAGACCGTGAACATCGCAGTCAGGATGACGGCGAGCGAGATCGTCAAGGGAGCCAATGGCGGGCCGATTCCGGACGAGGCCGTCAAGATCGACTTCGCGCTGCGCGACGCCGAACTCGCCGTCGCCGAGGGCTTGCCGCCGCTCTCGCGCGCCGCCGTCAGCGGGACCGTCACCGGCACGACGGCGTCCCTCCAGGCTTCGAGCGCGCGCGTGCAGATGCCCGATGGACGGACCCTCGCGATCAGCGAGGGCTCGTTCGGCATGGCCAACTACTGGCCGAAGGATACGATCGCCCGCATCGGATTCCGGCTGGACGGCGGAGCCGACGCCCTCGGATCGCTTCTGCACGCGCCCTTGATGCGCGACCTTGCCCACCTCGACATCGACCCCTCCGCCATGAAGGGCCGGGCGGATCTGCGGGTGAACATTCCGCTCACGATCAAGAACATCCCGGACCTTCAGGATCTTCCCATCTCCGTGACCGGCGCTCTGTCCGATCTGACGATCGACAAGGTCTTCGGGAAGGATCGGCTCGAAGGCGCCAGCCTCTCGGTCGGCTACCAGAACGGCGGCCTGGCGATCCGGGGCGGCGGGCGGCTCGCCGGCGGTCCGGCGACCATCGACGTGCGTCAACCTTCCGGCGGTTCCGGCGAGGCGGTCGTGTCGCTCACGATGGACGAGGCGGCCCGCGCCAAGAAAGGTTTATCGTTCGGCTCGCAACTGACGGGGCCCTTGCCGGTTCGGGTCTCCCTGCCGCTCGGCAAGACCGTGAAAGGCGCTCCACGGGTCGAGGCGGACCTGACCAAGGCCATCATCGACAACCTCCTTCCAGGCTGGACCAAGCCGGCCGGACGGCCTGGACGCCTCGCCTTCACGATCGCTGAGGCCGGCTCGGGGGCCGAGTTGCGCGATCTCACGCTCGACAGCGGTCCCGTGCAACTCCGCGGCGTCGTCGCGCTCTCGGGCGACGGGAGCCTTGAAAAGGCGGATCTGTCGAGCTTCAAGCTTTCGCCCGGCGACGACATGCGCGCTCAGGTCGAGCGCAGCAACGGCGCCTACCGCGTGATCGTCCGCGGCAACGTGGCGGACGCGCGGCCGATGATCCGCGCCTTGACCGCTTCTTCGGCGAGTTCCGCAAGCACGGGCCATCAGCGCGATCTCGATCTCGACTTCGCGGTCAACATTCTGACGGGCCATAACGACGAAGTCCTGACGAACGCGACCATCAAGGCCTCGACGCGCAACCGGGAGCTGCGTCAATTGCAATTGGCCGGGCGGTTCAGGAGCGCCCCGGTGAGCGCCCAGACCACGCGCGGAGCACGCGGCGCGCCGGTCCTTGTTCTCCAATCGGAGGACGCTGGGGCGACGCTCCGCTTCGCCGATATTTACAAACGGATGATCGGCGGCGCGCTCACTCTGCAAGCCTCGCTTGGCGATACGCCGCAGGTCGGGACCGTGTCGGTCGAGAGTTTCGCCCTGCGCAACGAGCCGGCGTTGCGCCGGATCGCGGCGGAGCAACCCGCCGCGACGATGCCGGCCGGCTCGCCGGCGTCGCGGCTTGAGGGCGGCGAGGTGGCGTTCACAAGGCTCAGGGCCGAGTTCACGCGCGCCGCAAGCCGGATCGAGTTCCGCGACGCCGTGATCGCGGGCATGCAGGTCGGCTTCACCCTCGGCGGCTGGATCGATTACGGCCGCGATCGGGCCGACATCGCGGGCACGTTCGTTCCGGCCTACGGCCTCAACAACGTTTTCGCGCAAGTGCCGCTCGTTGGCCCTTTGCTCGGGGGTGGCGAGAACGAGGGGCTGTTCGCGATCAACTTCCGCGTATCGGGAGCCGCGACATCGCCGACTCTGACCGTCAATCCATTGTCGGCCGTGGCGCCGGGCTTCCTCCGGAAGCTGTTCGGGGCCGGCGATGCCGCGAGCGCCGCACCGCCTCAACAGACCGAGCGTTGAGGGCGGACGCCTTAAGTGGCGCGCAGGAGTACATGCCGCTTCTTGCCGAACGACAACTTGATGACGCCCTCCGGGGTAAGGTCGTCCGCGCGCAGCACGGCCCGCTCGTCGGTGACGGTCCGGTCGTTGACTTTGAGGCCCCCGCTCTTGATCTGCCGCCGCGCCTCGCTCGTCGAGGACACGAGCCCCGCGTAGTCCGGCCCGAACGCGGTCAGGACGCCGAGCCCGGTGTCCAGCACGGCCCGCGACGCCTCCACGGTCGGCAGATCCTCCGCCAGTGCGCCCTGCTCGAACGTCTTGCGCGCCGTCTCGGCCGCCTGCTCGGCGGCCGCGCGGCCGTGCAGCAGCGCTGTCGCCTCGGTCGCGAGCACCTTTTTGGCCTCGTTGATCTCTGCGCCCTGCAACGCCTCCAGCCGCGCGGCCTCGTTCATCGGCAGAGTGGTGAAGAGCCGGAGGAAACGGCCGACGTCCGCGTCCTCCGTGTTGCGCCAGAACTGCCAGTAATCGTAGGGGCTCAGCATGTCGGCGTTGAGCCACACAGCATCGGCGGCCGTCTTGCCCATCTTGGCGCCGGAGGCCGTGGTCATCAGCGGACAGGTGAGCGCGTAAAGCTGCGGCGCGCCCATGCGGCGGCCGAGGTCGATGCCGTTGACGATGTTGCCCCACTGGTCCGAGCCGCCCATCTGCAGCCGGCAGCCGTACCGCCGCGCCAGCTCCACGAAGTCGTAGGCTTGC
The DNA here is from genome assembly GCA_021154065.1 of Methylobacterium sp. Next base: position 507 of record JAJKJG010000132.1, on the reverse strand, counting down.
AGGATCATGTAGTTGAACTCGATGAAGGACAGCGGCTGCTCGCGGTCGAGCCGCATCCGCACCGAGTCGAAGGTCAGCATGTTGTTGACCGAGAAATGCCGGCCCACGTCGCGCAGGAAGTCGATGTAGTTGAGGGGCGCGAGCCATTCGGCGTTGTCGGCCATCACGGCGTCGGTCTCGCCCGCGCCGAAGCGGATGAACGCGGCGAACGCCTGCCGGATGCCCGCCTTGTTGGCTTCGATCTGCTCGACGGTGAGGAGCTTTCGGCTCTCGTCGCGCCCGGAGGGGTCGCCGACCTGCGTGGTGCCGCCGCCCATGAGCACGATCGGCTTCCCGCCTGTCTGCTGGAGCCAATGCAGCATCATGATCGAGACCAAGCTGCCGACGTGGAGCGACGGGGCCGTGCAATCGTAGCCCACATAGGCCGTGAGGCCGCCCGTGCGGGCGAGCACGTCGAGGCCGTCCGGATCGGAGCACTGGTGGACGAAGCCCCGCTCGGTCAGAATT
>JAJKJG010000131.1 GCA_021154065.1 Methylobacterium sp. | reverse complement strand
GGCCTCCTCGTCGTCGAGCGCCTTCAGCACGGCGGGCAGGAACTCCTTGCGCTCATCACGCACATGCTGCTGGAAGGCTTTCCTCAGCTCGGCCACCTTGCTGGCGAACGCCTCGCTCTCCTTCGGAGTGCGCTCCAGCTCGGTCAGAGCCTTACGGGTCTCTTTGTTGTCGTTGAGCGCGTCCGGCACGAGATCCTTCGTCTCCTTGCGCTTTCTCATGGTGGTCATGGGGGGCTCCGGAAAATGGGTCAGATAAGCGCCTCTAGCGCCTACAAACGCATGTTGATGATGATGGCTGTTGCGGCAGCCGAGCCGGCGATTAATCGCCCACCTTTGGCGCGTGACGAGCGTTTGTGATGCTGCGCAACATGCACTCACAACCTTGTGATCGGGGTGCACGTTCCAAGGAACTCACGTTTCTTCTCGATACTTGGAACAACATCTCGTTGTTCTATGTACGCGTGTAACTCCACTTCGGGCAAAGAAAAGCCCCGCTGACGTAGGTCAGCACGCGTCGATCGGCATATCAAAGGCCCGGAACTCGCCACCTGCAACTGGGGTTGCCCGTGTCAGTTCAACAGCCTGCCCTCACAAGGAAACTGCCGGGCTGCGTTAGCCACTGCGCTTACACGACACAGCAGCTGCGGACGCCGACGCGCGTCATTCTGTTCATGCTTGAAAACGGACCTTGAGCGGCGAGGCATGCCCATCGGGCTTCAATTGATCGGCTGCGCACGGGTCCGACACCGTGGATGGTTCCGCCGTCGGAGTGCGCTTGTGCGCCGACCCTTCGGCTCTTGCTATCCGACGATATTCTGTGGCGATCTCCGGGAAAGATTGTCGCGTCGCCAGAAACTGACTTAAGCGTCGGGAACGGATTCATGCCGAGCGGCGCTTTGCAGTTGCGGGTGGACGATGCACGGCCTTGCCCGGGAAAGACGATACGTGATGGCGCAGTCCGTTCTAGCACTTGGGTTCGCAGTTGCTCTGGCGCTGTCCCAAACGGGAGCCGCCTTCGCCCAGGCGCCGGGCCAGGGCCAGCCACCGACCGTGACCGTCGCCAAGCCGATTGTGAAGAATGTCGTGGAACAGGACGACTACACGGGCCGGTTCGAGGCTGTCGAGACGGTCGAGGTGCGGTCGCGGGTGTCGGGCTATCTCGACCAGGTGGCGTTCAAGGATGGCGCGATCGTCAAGAAGGGCGATCTGCTCTACGTGATCGACAAGCGGCCCTACCAGGCCGCCGTGGATCAGGCCGAGGCGTCCGCCGTCGCGGCGCAGGCGCGCGTGGCCTACACCCAGAGCGACCTCGAACGGGCGCAGGCGCTCGGCCGCACGGGCAACATCACCGAACAGGTGCTGGAGCAGCGCCGGCAGGCGTTCGAGACGGCGCGGGCCGATCTCCAGGGCGCTCAAGCCGCGATCCGGACCGCGCGCCTGAACCTCGGCTTCACCGAAATCCGCGCCCCCATCGGCGGACGCACCGGCCGCAACCTGATCTCGGCGGGCAATCTCGTCGCCGCCGATTCGACGCTTCTGACCACGATCGTCTCGCTCGATCCGATCTATTTCTACTTCGACGTGGACGAGCGATCCTATCTGGCCTACACGCGCGCCTCCCAAACCGGCGGCCGGCCGTCGGGCCGGCAAGGCGGCTACGAGGTTCTTGTCGGCGTCGCTGACGAAAAAGAGCCGACCCGCAAGGGGCGCCTCGATTTCGTCGACAACCGCATCGACCAGGCGACCGGCACGATCCGGGGCCGCGCCGTGGCGCCGAACCCCGACTTCTTCCTCACGCCCGGCCTGTTCGGCACGATCCGCATTCCCGGTTCCGCGCCGTTTCGCGGCGTCCTCATTCCCGACGAAGCCGTGGCGACCGACCAGGACCGGCGCATCGTCTGGGTCGTCGCCGACGACGGCACGGTCTCCTCGCGCGTGGTGCGGACGGGGCCGCGCATCGACGGCTACCGCCTGATCCGCGAGGGGCTGAACGGCGACGAGACGATCGTCGTCGCGGGCCTGCAGCGCGTCCGCCCCGGCGCCAAGGTCTCGCCGCAGATGAAGGAGCTGCCGCCGACGCGCGAAGCCGACGCGTCGCAGGCGCAGCGGGCGCAAGGGCAATGAACTTCACGCATTTCTTCGTCGACCGGCCGATCTTCGCCTCGGTCCTGTCGATTGTCGTCGTGCTCGTCGGCTACATCGCCTACGCGACCCTGCCGGTGGCGCAATATCCCGAGATCGCGCCGCCGACGATCGTGGTGCGCGCCTCCTATCCGGGCGCCAACGCCGAGACCGTCGCCGAAACGGTGGCGACGCCGATCGAGCAGGAGATCAACGGGGTCGAGAACATGCTCTACATGTCCTCGTACTCCACGAGCGACGGCAACATGTCGCTCACCATCACCTTCAAGCTCGGCACCAATCTCGACACCGCCAACGTCCTGGTCCAGAACCGGGTGTCCGTGGCGCAGCCGCGGCTGCCCGTCGAGGTGCGCAACCTCGGCGTCACGACGCGGAAAAGCTCGCCCGACCTGATGATGGTCGTGCACATGCTCTCGCCCGACGAGAGCTACGACCAGCTCTACATCTCCAACTATGCGCTGCTGCGCGTGCGGGATCAGTTGCTGCGCCTCAGCGGCGTCGGCGACATCACCGTATTCGGCGTGCGCGAATATTCGCTGCGCATCTGGCTCGACCCCAACAAGCTCGCCGCCTATCAGCTCTCGACCGGCGACGTCGTCGCAGCCTTGCAGGAGCAGAACGTCCAGATCGCGGGCGGTGCGCTCGGGGCGCCGCCCGCGCCGGCGAACCAGGCGTTCCAGCTCATCGTGCAGACACAAGGGCGGTTCAGCGATGTGCGGCAGTTCCGCCAGGTGATCGTCAAATCCGCTGAAGGACGCCTGGTGCGCCTGGAGGACGTGGCCACCGTCGAGCTTGGCGCGCGCGATTACGTCACGAACTCGTACCTCAACGGCAAGCCTGCCGTCGCCCTCGGCATCTTCCAGCGCCCCGGCACGAACGCCCTTCAGGCCGCCGAGGAGGTGGTCGGGAAGATGAACGAGATCAAGCGGGATTTCCCGAAAGGCGTCGATTACACGATCGTCTACAACCCGACCGAGTTCATCGCCCAGTCCGTGCACGAGGTCTACAAGACGCTGTTCGAGGCGTTAGTCCTCGTCGTCATCGTCGTCCTCGTCTTCCTGCAATCCTGGCGCACGGCCCTGATCCCGATCGTCGCCATCCCGGTCTCGCTGATCGGCACTTTCGCGGTGATGACCGCCTTCGGTTTCTCGATCAACAACCTGACCCTGTTCGGCCTCGTGCTCGCCATCGGCATCGTGGTCGACGACGCCATCGTGGTGGTCGAGAACGTGGAGCGCAACATCGGGCTCGGGCAATCGCCGCGGGAGGCCGCGCACACCACCATGGACGAGGTTGGCAACGCCGTGGTGGCGATCGCGCTGGTCCTGTCGGCGGTGTTCATCCCGACCGCATTCATCCCCGGCATCACGGGGCAGTTCTACCGGCAGTTCGCGCTCACCATCGCGGCCTCGACGATCATCTCGGCCTTCAACTCGCTCACCCTATCGCCGGCGCTTTGCGCGCTGCTGCTCAAGCCGCACGACGCCCACCCGCCGCGGTTCGTTCTCGCGCGATTCGGAAACTGGCTCGCCCGCGGCTTCAACCGGGCCTTCGATGCGACGTCGCACGGCTATTCCCGCGTCGTGCACGCCCTCGTGGCGCGCAGGATCCCGCTGTTCGGCATGCTCCTCGTCTATCTCGGACTCGGCGGCGGAACGGTCTGGATCGCGCAGCGGGTGCCGACCGGCTTCATCCCGGCGCAGGACCTCGGCTACCTCATCACGGTGGTGCAGCTTCCCGACGGGGCCTCGCTGACCCGCACCGACGACGTGGTGCGCCGGGCGACCGCGATCCTGCTCGACACGCCGGGCGTCGCGAACGTGGTGGCGATCGGCGGCGTGTCAGGCTCGACCTTCACCAACGCCACCAACGCGGCGGTCCTGTTCGCGCCGTTGAAACCCTTCGAGGAGCGCGCGAAGCAAGGCCTCGTGTCCGGCGCGATCGCCGGGGACATTGTACGCCGGATGCAGGTGATCCAGGAGGCGTTCATCGTCGCCATCCCGCCGCCGCCCGTGCGGGGTCTCGGCAATGCGGGCGGTTTCAGGATACAGATCGAGGACCGCTCCGGGCTTGGCCTGCGCCCGCTGCTCGCCGCCAGCAACGAGGTGATCGCGCAGGCGAACCGCGATCCGAACCTCTCGCGGGTGTTCACCGCGTTCGGCGCCAACACGCCGCAGATCTATCTCGAGATCGACCGCACCATCGCGCGCATGCTGAACGTGCCGCTCGCCAACGTGTTCAACACGCTGCAGGTGAATCTCGGCGGCGCCTACGTCAACGACTTCAACGTGTTCGGGCGCATCTACCAAGTGCGGGCGCAGGCGGCCTCGAACTTCCGCGACGACCGCCAGGACATCCTGCGCCTGAAGGTGCGCAGCGCCTCGGGGGCGCTGGTTCCGCTGGGGACGCTGGTCAAGATCACTGACACGGCCGGGCCGGACCTCGTGCAGCGCTACAACATGTATCCGTCCGTCCCGATCCAGGGCGACGCGGCGCGCGGAGTCTCCTCGGGCACGGCGCTCTCCACCATGGAGCGGCTCGCCCAGGCGCTGCCGCAGGACTTCAGCTTCGAGTGGACCGAGTTGGCCTATCAGGAGCGGGCGACCGGCAACACGGCCATCTACATCTTCGCGCTCTCGGTGCTGTTCGTGTTCCTGGTGCTGGCGGCGCTCTACGAGAGCTGGGCGCTGCCGCTCGCCATCATCCTGATCGTGCCCTTGAGCGTGCTGTCCGCGCTGATCGGCGTGCTGCTGCGCGGCCAGGACAACAACATCCTGACCCAGATCGGGCTCGTCGTCCTGATCGGGCTTGCAGCCAAGAACGCCATCCTCATTGTGGAGTTCGCCAAACAGGCCGAGGAGGCCGGCAAAGACCCGGTCGAGGCCGTGGTCGAAGCTTGCCGCCTGCGGCTGCGCCCCATCCTGATGACGGCTTTTGCTTTCATTCTCGGGGTGGTGCCGCTTGTGATCGCGACGGGGCCGGGCGCTGAAATGCGGCAGGCGCTCGGCACAGCGGTGTTTGCCGGTATGATTGGGGTGACCTTCTTCGGCCTATTCCTGACACCCGTGTTCTACGTCGCGATCCGGTCCCTCGTGCTCCGGCTTCGGCGGAGGAAGACTCCACCCGGGCCTGTGCAGGCCGCCTCGCCGCACGCAGCCGCGGCGGAGTGAGCGTATACCGCGGCCGACGGCTGCTTCCAACGCGCCCGCGCCTTGAGCCGGAAGATCTGCGCCGTGGCGTTTCCGCCCCTGGGCCGCCGTGAACAGGAACCACCTTTCCCGTTCGTCCAACATGCCCCTCTGAGCTGAGGCGGAGC
>JAJKJG010000130.1 GCA_021154065.1 Methylobacterium sp. | reverse complement strand
TCGGTCCCGAACCGCTCCCGGAACGCGGCCTCGCTCAGGCCCCGCATCGCGCGCCGCAACCCGTCCGCCGCTGCCATCCCGCCCCCTCGCCGGCCCTGGAACCCGCGCGGATCCTAGACCGGATCGGGATGGGCATCATGGATAATCAGGACCCCCTTTATCTTACGTAAAGGAAGGGCGAAGCGAGGCGGCCGCGGCCGGCGCCGTCAGGCCGTCTCGTCCGCCTGCGGGTGGTCGACCGCGGTGTACGGCTGGCGGCGGCCGGCCTGCCGGATGGCGCCTTCCCGGTTCAGCGCCATCAGGGCGGCGTTCACCGCCTGCTTGCCTTCGTACCACGTGACAAGCCCGAACTTCGGGTCCGGTCGCGGCTGCCCCTCGAGCCCTGCCGAATCGGCCGGAGCCGAGCTCAAGGGACGGTGACGGTCGGCTCACGCTCCAACCTGTCGGCCACTTCCCGCCAGGTCGCCGCGAAGGGGCCATAAGCGGTCTTGATGTCGACGCCCACGGGCAGCTCGGGGCACTCGTTCTCGCCGTTCGAACCCCAGTTGACCCAGCCGGACTGGCGGCGCTGCACGATCTGGAAGGCACCTGAGGGTTTCGAGGTCCACCAGATCATCGCGCGGCCGCTGGCGCTGTCATATTCGACCGTCTTCGATGCCGGGCCGGGGAAAATCGTCTCGTGCGGCGTTGCCGACACGTCGACCGGGGCTTCGGTCAGGATCCAGGGGCGCTCGTCGAGGTCTGCCTTGACATGAGCCGCGGCACGAACGCGGGCGAGGCGCTCGCGGATCTCGTCCTCGGAGAGGACCTGCTCCCAGGCACAGAACAGCCGCCAATAGAGATCCCAATGCGCGGATTCGATGTCGGCGAGCCGGGACCGGAACTCCTCGAACTTGGGGCCGTCATGGGCGGAATTGGCCACGGTCTCCCGCACCATCGCCACGAGCTCGCCCGCGTAGGGATCGCCGGCACGGTAGCGCGTGCCGCCATAGGCCTCGAAGCGGTCGAAGACGAGCTTGCCGGGGCCGCCCTCGAATTCGTCGCCAACCGTGATCTTGTTCGTGACGGAACGCCCGTTGATCACGGTCTGGAAGTGGTCGACGAGGTATCTGCGCCGAAAATGGCGGGTGCGGTGGTAGAAGCTCCAGTCGATCGTGAAGCTCTTGCCCTTCAGCTCATCGAGAAGACCGTCGGGGATCGTGCCTCGCATGCGGTAGTGATGCAGGATCGGGCCACGTTCGATGACCTCGATGGCGACCTTCGTGTGCTCCGGCGGGTTGATCAGGCCGTTCTCGGGCGTGAAGAACGGACCATAGAAGCCGCCGATCGCGTTGTTGCCCGACGGCAGCAGTTCCACCCCGTCCGAGGTTCCCCTGAAGTGGCGGATACCCCACTTCGACGAGCCCAGCCCCTCGGCCTTGCCGGAGCAGAGCTCGAGGTCGAAGGCACCGGTATCGAGCCGCACGAAACCGTCGCTCTCCCGTCCCGGCAGGACCCGGATCCCTGCCACCACAGCCTCTCCGTCGAGCAGCGGCTCGCCGAGCGTCAGCCGGAGCCGCTGCTCGAAGCTGACGACCGCGACGAAGCTCGTCCGGCCGCCCGAGGACTGGCTCGCCAGCCTTTGCAGGACGACCCGCTCGCCGGTGTCGGTCGTCGCCCACCGAAGCGGCTCCTGCAGGTCGCCCTCGACCGTGAACGTGATCGGCTCGTGCTCGCGGCGGCCAGGGAGGGGGTCGGTGACCATGATGATGGCGGACATATCCCAGGACTCCGGGATGGGCGGAGGGCGGCTGGGCGACGCGCGCGTCGCCCGGTGAGCACGCGGCGGCGAGGCCGCCAAGGAGCACAAGACCGTTCAGGCGGTGACGCCATCGCGGCGCAGGAAGGGCAGGGACCTCGTCTTCAGACTGTCGATCGCGACCGCCAGGATGATCACCACGCCCTTGATCAGGAGCTGTCTGAAGAAGGGAACGTTGAGGAGGATCAGGCCCGTGCTGAGGATGCCCAGGATGATCGAGCCGACGAGCGTGCCGATGATACGGCCGCGCCCGCCGGCAAGGCTGGTGCCCCCGAGCACCACGGCGGCGATGGCGTCGAGCTCGTAGCCCGTGCCGGCGGTCGGCTGCGCGGAGATCACGCGTGCCGCGAAGATCACGCCCGCCAGGCCCGCGCAGGCCCCCGCGATCACGTAGACCGACGTGGTGATGCGGTCGACCCGGACACCCGCCAAGCGTGCCGCCTGGGCGTTGCCGCCGACCGCGTAGACGTGACGGCCGTAGCGGGTCCGCTCGAGCAGGAACCAGGCGACGACGTAGACGACGGCCATGACGATGACCGGCGCAGGGATCCCGGCGAGGTAGCCGTTGCCGATGTCCTTGAAGTTGAGGCCGCTCGAGACGATCGGCTGGCCGGCCGTGATGGTGTAGGCGAGGCCGCGCAGGAACGTCATGGTGCCGAGGGTCACGATGAACGGGGCCAGCGCCAGATAGGCGGTGAGGGCGCCGTTCACGAGACCGCAGGCCGCGCCGACGATCATGCCGGCGAGGACGGCGAGCGGTGCGGGCAGGCCGGCGATCGCCAGCACCACGGCGACGACCCCTGCGACCGCCACGATCGAGCCGACCGACAGGTCGATCCCGCCGGTCAGGATCACGAAGGTGAGGCCCGCCGCCAGGATCGCGTTGACCGAGATCGAGCGGGCGATGTTGAGGAGATTGTCGACCCGATTGAAGTTCGGGGCGATCGACGACATGAGCAGGACGAGGACGGCAAGGACCACGAGGATGCCTATCCGGTCCCACCATTTGGCGAAGTCGAAGGGCCGCTTCGCCCGCGTCTCCGCCGTCGGCGCCATGGCCAGCTTGCCGTTGTCGATCATGCTCTGACCTCCTGGACCACGCCCGCCTGTCGGGCCGCGGTTCCCGTCGCGTGGGACATCACCTCCTCCTCGGTGGCGTCGGCCGATCGAAGCTCGTGGACGATCCGTCCCTCCCGCATGACGAGAAGCCGATCGCTGATGCCGATGGCTTCCGGGAGGTCCGACGAGATGACCAGGACGGCTTTCCCCGCCCGCGCCAGTTCGTCGATGAGTTCGTAGATCTCACGCTTGGCACCGATGTCGACGCCCCGCGTCGGCTCGTCGAGAACGAGCACCTTGGAATCCCGCATCAGCCAGCGGGCCAGCGCCGCCTTCTGCTGATTGCCTCCCGAGAGCGCCTTGACCTCGAGATCCAGCGCGTCCTGCCGCAGGTGCAGCCTTTGCATCTGCTGCGTCACCGCCGACCGCGCCGCCATGCGCTGGACGACGCCGAAGCTGGTGAAGCGCTCCAGCGAGCTGATGGCGACGTTGCGCTCGACGGAGTGGTCGAGAAACAATCCCTGGACCTTGCGGTCCTCCGGCACCATGCCAATGCCACCCGCGATGGCCGCGTAGGGGTCGACGGGCCGGCTCTCGCGGCCGTTCACGCGCACGGTGCCTCCGGTCCGGCGGTCGGCGCCGAAGATCAGGCGCGCGACCTCGGTCCGGCCGGAGCCGATGAGGCCGGCCATGCAGACGATCTCGCCCGCACGGACCGTGAGGTCGACGGGACCGATGCTGCCGCCGGTCAGCCCCTCCACCTCGAGCGCGATCGCACCGGCATGGCGCGGCGCATGGTCGTAGAGGTTGCCTATCGCGCGCCCGACCATCATGCGGACCACGTCCTCGGGCGTGAGTTCGCCCATCAGGGCGGTTCCGACGTAGCCGCCGTCGCGCAAGACCGTCACCCGGTCCGCAAGCTGCCAGACCTCCTCCATCCGGTGGGAGATGTAGACGAGGCCGACGCCGGCCGCCCGCATCTGCCCGATCAGGCGGTAGAGCTGCTGGGCTTCCGCCCGCGAGAGGGCCGCCGTCGGCTCGTCGAGCACGAGCACGCGCGCGTTCTCGCTGACTGCGCGCGCGATCTCGACCATCTGCTGCATGCCGACGCTGAGCGAGCCGAGCGGCCGAGTCGGATCGATGTCGGCGCCGATTCGGGCGAGCTTGTCGCGGGCTTCGCGCCGGACCCGCGGGCGGTCGAGCATCCCGAGCGCGGTCCGGGGCTCCTGGCCGAGGGAGAGGTTCTCGGCCACGGTCATGTGGGGGACCGTGTTGAGCTCCTGATGGATGATGGCGATCCCGTGGGCGCGCGCGTCCAGCGGCGAGCGGATCTCGATCTCGCGGCCGTCCAGGAAAATCCGGCCGGAATCTCCTTGGATGTTGCCCGCCAGGATCTTCATCAGGGTTGACTTGCCGGCGCCGTTCTCACCCATCAGGGCATGAACCTCGCCGGCCCTCAGATCGAGGTGGACGCCGTTCAACGCCAGCGTGGCGCCGAACCGCTTGGTCACGTCCTCGAGCCGGAGGAGAGGCTCCTGCGTCATGGCACGGGTTCCGTAGGAGGTGACGGACGGCAGGGGGCCCGCCGTCCGGGGCTGCCTGTGCCGATCACCAGCCGGCGTAGTCCTTGACCGTGTCGCGTGAGACCAGGACGCTCGGGATCAGGATGGTCTTCTCCGCCGGCGGCTTGCCGGCGACCATGCCTTGCGCGATCTGGACTGCCTGACGGACCATCTCGGCCGGGTTCTGGGTGGCGGTGCCGATGAACGGTGATCCCTCGCGCTTGAGCTCGGCCACGGCCTCCGGGCTGCCGTCGACGCCCGTGACCTTGATCTGCGAGATCTTGCCAGCCTGCTCGACCGCCAGCACCGCCCCGAGAGCGGAGGGATCGTTCATGCCGAAGATGCCCGTCACGTCGGGATTGGCCGTCAGCATGTCGGTGGTCACGGCGAGGCCGGAGGCACGATCGTTCTTGGACGCCTGCTGGCCGACGATCTTGATGCCGGGATAGTTCTTGGCGACGTTCCTGCAGCCGGTGATGCGGTCGATGATCGTCTGGATCGGCGTGCCGTCCACGAGCAGCACCTGTCCCTGGCCGCCCATCTGCCGGAAGAGATAGTCGCAGGACTTCTCCCCCGCCTGCACGGCATTGGTCATGATCACGGCGTCCGCGCCATGAGCGGGGGTGTCGACGGCGATGACGATGACGCCCGCTTCCTTGGCGCGCTGGATCGCGGGCTCGATTCCCGCCTCGTCCACGGCCGAGATCACGATGAGGTTCACGCCCTGCTGGATGAGGGCGTCGATCTGGGTGTTCTGGTTGGCGAGATCGAGCTGGGCATCCTGCGTGTTGAGGGTAGCGCCGATCTTGGCGGCCGCTTCCTTGGCCCCCTTGTCCATCGCCGAGAAGAACGGATTGGACATGTCCTGGACCATCAGGCCGATCTTCTCGATCTTCGTGGGTGTCGCCGCTGCGGCGGGCACGGCCCAGGCGAGGGCGAGGGCGAGGGCGGCGAGCGTCGCGACGCTGGTCGCGGAGCGGAAACGCGGGGTAGTGCTGTTGCTCATGGCGTCCTTCTTCCAGCTTCTTCGGATGCCGGTCCGGGTAGGTGACGCGACCGGCGAGCGCCATCGACGACCGCGCCGATACGGCGCGGCACCAAGTCCTTGTCAGGGCGCGGAGGCCCCTCCAAAGGATCGCTTCCCCCGGGGATGGGTCGCCAGGGGACGGAAGGCTCCTTGCGCTCCGGCGCAGACGGAAGATGCCCTCCGGCCCGGGCCGATCCGCGGCGTTGGCGTGGCTCCGTCAGCCAGAGCGGGGGGTACCGTCCGTTCGGGTCGCACCACTAGCGGAGCGTCATCTCGACAGGAGGGGTCGCATCATCGTCGGGCCTCGCTTGGCTTACTGTGACGGACCCGCAGCCGCAGGACCTGCGGACGACGAGCCCGGCCGGAACTTGTTGCTGATGCCGGGGCAGGTAGACCGGAGCCTTCGAGCCCCCGCGCCGCTCGGGTCTCGCCTGGCCTTCGATGATCTCGGCTAGAGTTTCGGCCGCACGTCGGCCGATCTCCGCCGATCGCTCGTTGAGCAGGGTGAGCGGCGGGTCCACCAATGCCGACCAGGGGAACTCGTCGTAGCCGACGAGCGCCATGCTGTCGGGAATGACCGCGCCGCGATCCTTGGCCAGCTTCATGGCGCCGAGAAGCAGAGGGTTGTTGCCCGCGATCAGGACGTCCGGCAGCCGTCCGAGACGATCGAGATGGTCGCGCAGCGTCCGATAGCCGGCCTCGGCGTCATTCTCGCTTTCCAGGACGACGAGCTCGGCCCCGTGCGTCCTCGCCGAGTCGCGGAGACCCCGCTCGCGATCGAAGCGCGTGGACCATGTCGGTGGGTAGATCAGCAGCAGCCAGTCCTGAAACCGGTGCTCGGCGAGATGGGCGCCCACCACGAGGCTGGCGCCGTAATTGTCGGTGGTCACGCTCGGGAAGTCCCGCGCGCTTGGTGGCGGTGAGGAGTCGACGAAGACCACCGGGATGTCCCAGATCGAGAGCAGCCGCGTGTTCTCCGGCTTGAGCGTCAGCGTGGAGATCACGCCGGCGATCCGGGACTCGATCAGCCGCTGGATCATCCGGTCCTCGAGCCGGGGGTCGTAACTGCCATCGACGGCGACGTCGCCGACGACCACGGTCCAGTCGGAGGGGCGAAGGGCCTGCTGGATGCCGGCCATCATCTCCAGGTAGTAGGAGTTGGCGGTGCTGGCGGTGATGACGGCCACGGTGTCCCGGCTGGCGCGGCGCAGCTCCTGAGCGGCGCGGTTCGGGATGTAGCCGAGCTCGCGCGCGGCCCGAAGGATATGCTCCCGGCTCTCCTCCGACACGCCGCCTGCGCCGTTCAAGGCGCGCGAGACCGCGAACATGGAAAGACCTGTCGCGCGGCTGACGTCGCGCATGGTGGACCTTCTCACGCCATCCCCCTGGGACCTAATCGTTTAGGTTCGTTGAGCCACCATTACGCGCCTGGGCTCTGCCTGCCAGCATTGTTCAGCAACCTAAACGATTAGGTTCCGATACAACCATCCGGTGCCCCTGTCAAGCGGGTGCTGGCAGCATCGGAGGCGCTGCGGCGGCGGGCCTTGTACCTGGTCGAGCGCGAGGGGATGACCCAGGGGCAAGCCGCGCTGGCGGTCGGGGTGCACCGCCAGACGGTGAACGTCTGGCTCAAGCGCTACCGCGAGCGGGGCGAGGAGGGCGTCCTCGACGGCCGGCGTGTGTCGCCGCGGCGCGGCAAGGGCCGGCTGACGGCGGAGGAGGCCGACAAGGTCCGGGGCTGGATCGTCGACGGGACGCCCGATCGGCTGGACCTGCCGTTCGCCCTGTGGACCAGCCGCGCGGTGCGCGACCTGATCGAGCGCCGGTTCGCCAAGCGCCTGGGCCTGACGGCGGTGCAGGCCTACCTGCGACGCTGGGGGATGACGCCGCAGAAGCCCCTGGTCAGGGCCAGGCAGCG
>JAJKJG010000129.1 GCA_021154065.1 Methylobacterium sp. | reverse complement strand
TTGAGTCCCTCGTCGGTCAGGTGCTCCATGCCCGGCGACCCCCTTCTCGCTCGGCCTTCGGCCGAGTCGGTCCTCCCCACAAGGGGGAGGAGGGGCGCGAGGCTCACCCGCGCGGCGCGGGCGACGGCGCGTAGAGCGGGATGACTTCTCTTCGAGTCGTCATCCCGCTCTACCTCTTTGTTTGAGCATGATCTTTCCCGAAAACCGGTAGCCACTTTTCGGGATCATGCTTTAGCCCTGGCGGGCCTTGTAGCGCTTCTGCGTCTTGTTGATGACGTAGACGCGGCCCTTGCGGCGCACGATCTGGTTGTCGCGGTGGCGCCCGCGCAGCGACTTGAGGGAATTGCGGATCTTCATCGGTCCGATCTCCGTAGGGTCACGGTCATCGAGGACCGGCCAATCGCAAATGAAAAGCGGACGGGGCGGGGGATCCACGAGGACCCGGCCGGCGCACCTTCCGCGTGGTGCGCCATTTATGCGGAAAGCCGCGGAAATGCAACATTCGGTGCTGCCGTAACGAGGAACCCCGCGAAAGGTGAGATTCGGCGCCGCTTCGCGGCGGGTCTTGCGCTGGGTCCCGGATCGCCTTCCACTTCGCTTCGCTGCGTTGCAGGCGTCCGGGAAAGCGCTGTTGAGAGAGCGAACGCCAATTCCGTTCGGGAGAGGGGTTCGCGCCAATCCCTCCACGGCTTTCCCGGGCTCATCGTAAGCGGAATGCGACCCGGGACCCAGCGCAAGAAGCCGCCGCGAAGCGGCTCCAAAGACCTTTCGCAGAGGTCTCCGGGAGGGAGTTCGCGCTACAGCGGCTCGAAGCGATAGCCCACCCCTTCGCGCGCGACCCGGCCGATGCCGGGCCAGGGCAGGTGGAAGCCGATGAGCGGGATGCGGTCGGTGGCGAGCCGGTCGAGCAGCGTCCGGCGGGTCGCGGCGGCGGCGTCCTTGTCGAGGTCGCTGCCGAACGGCCAGTCCGGGCGGGCGAACGAGACGACGGCATTGTTGAGCGCGTCGCCGCCGACGAGGAGCCGCTCGCCGCGGCTCTCGGCCATGACCGCCATATGGCCCGGCGTGTGCCCGGCGGTGTCGAGGTAGGTCAGCCCTGCTGCCACCGCCTCGCCGGCGCGCCGACGCTCGACCTTGGCCTCGATCTTGCGGAGCACCCGCGCCGAGCCGCGGGCCATGCCCTTGAGCCAGTCCGGCAGGCGGCCCGGCGTGTCGGGATTGGTCCAGAAATCCCACTCGGCGGCCGGGATGACGTAGCTCGCGTTCGGGAAGCGCTCGGCATCCTCGAAATCGTCGAGCGCGCCCCAGAGGTGGTCGGCGTGGCCGTGGGTGAAGACCACCTTGGCGATCGTCTCCGGATCGATGCCGGCCGCCTCGAGGTTCTGCGACAGCCGGCCGGCCGTCGCCTGGAAGTTCGGGCCCGAGCCGGCGTCGACGAGGATGAGCTCGCCGCCGATCTTGGCCAGCGTCGCGTTCGTCTGCGACACGAATTGCGGCGGCGCCTCGGCGCCGTGCGCCCGGTAGAGCGCCTCGACCTCGGCCGGCGGCGTCTGCGGCAGGGCGAAGGCGCGCGGCGCCGCCAGCGTGCCGTCGCTCACCACCATCAGCTCGATGTCGCCGACCCGGACCGGCGCCGAGACCGTCGCGGCGGCGCCGCGGCGTGGTCCGAGCGTCGCCCCGGCGAGCCCGCCGGTCAGCGCCGCGAGGCCGCCGATGACCGCCCTGCGGGTCGGCGCGCCGGGGGGATTGTCGTCTGAAGCCATCGGCCGACCCCTATCGGGATGTCGTGGAAGGTATCGCACGCCGTGGAAGGATTTCCATGGCATCGTTCCATCACCGTTGCACGGGCTCGCCATCGCCATCCATCACTCCGGCTTATTCGACCTTCGGGCCGGTTTTGCCGGTTTCCGGCGTCACGTCGACGGCCCTGGCGCGGCCGACGATCCGGGCTTCGCCAGGCAGGCAGCTCGCCATGCACGGCTCCGGCTTCCAGAACTCGCGCTCGGCCGTCTCGCGGTCGTCGTCGAGGAAATTCGGCTCGTTCGGGAGCCGGATCGCCGCGAAACTCCGCTCGTTCAGCTCGAAGCCCTCGTCCTTGATCACGTCGTTGAGGTAGAGGACGTAGGCCGTCACCGCGTAGAGCTCGTCGTTGGTCAGCGATTGCGCATTGCCGAAGGGCATGGCGCGGCGGATGTAGTCCATCACCGTCGCGGCGTAGGGCCAATACGAGCCGATCGACCGGACCGGGTCGTGGCTCGCCAGCGTGCCGTCGCCGCCGGACAGGACCGGCCAGCGCCCGTTCGCCTCGCCGAACTCGCCGTGGCACGACGCGCAGCGCTCGAGATAGAGCCCCTCGCCGGCTTTCGCCGTGCCCTTGCCGGGCGGCAGCCCGCGCCCGTCGGGGCGGATGGCGATGTCCCAGCCGGCGATCTCCTCGCGCGTCGCCTCGCGGCCGATGCCGAGCTTCTTCGGTTGAGCGAGGGCTCCTGCCGCCGCAACAAGCACCGTCATCCCGGCCGCAGCGAAGCGGAGAGCCGGGATCCACCGGCGCCCGCGGCGCTTGGGCCATGGGTCCCGGATAGCCGCTTCGCGGCTTCCGGGATGACAGGGGAGGGCGCGCGTCGGCTCACCCGACCTCGACATTCTCGACCTCCCCGCTCGTCTTCACGTGCCAGGTCTGGATGCCGTTGTTGTGGTAGATCGAGTTGACGCCGCGGTGGCGGCGCAGCTCCGCCTTCGTCGGCTGCACGTAGCCGGTCTCGTCGAGGGCGCGTGACTGCAGGAGGAGCTCGCGGCCGTCCCAGTCGAAGTCGTGGTAGAAGCGGGTCAGCGCCTTGTCCCAGACCGGCCCGTCGAGCCGCGCCGTCACCCAGTTGCGGCCGCCGTCGAGCGAGACGTCGACGCGCGCGATCCGCCCGCGGCCGGACCAGGCGATCCCCGACAGCACCGTCAGGCCGCGGCGGTGGTTGAGCGGCGCCTGCGGGCTCGGGCTCGTGATCACCGATTTCGCGTCCATGACATAGGTGAAGCGGCGCGCCCGGCCGTTCTCGAGGAGGTCGGTGTATTTCGAGGTCTCCTCGCGGGTGTGCCAGGGCTCGTCGCCGACCTCGATGCGGCGCAGCCACTTGACCCACATATTGGCTTCCCAGCCGGGCAGCACGATGCGGGCCGGATAGCCGTTCTCGGGCCGCAGCATCTCGCCGTTCATGTGGGTTGCGACGAGCGCGTCCTCGAGCGCCTTCTCGAGCGGCAGCGAGCGCGTCATGGCGGCGGCATCGGCGCCTTCGAGCAGCAGCCATTTGGCGGCAGGCTTGAGGCCGGCCTCCTGCAGGAGGAGGCGCAGCGGCACGCCGGTGTACATGACGCAATGCACCATGCCGTGCGTGTACTGGCAGCCGTCGAGCTGGGCGCCGCGCCACTCCATGCCGGAGTTCGCGGCGCATTCGCAGAAATAGGCCCGGTTCAGGCGCGGGAAGCGCTTGAGGTCGTCGAGCGTGAAGACCAGCGGCTTGTCGACGAGGCCATGCAGGATCAGCCGGTAGTCGGCGGGGTCGACCTCGGCGATGCCGGCGTGATGGCGCTCGAAGCAAAGTCCGTTCGGGGTGATCACGCCCTCGAGCGCATGCAGCGGCGTGAAGCTGACCGAGCTTTCCTTTGCGGCGGTGAGCCACTCGACGTCGCGCCGCACGACATGCGCCTCGTGCCGCGAGGGCTTGCCGTAGGCCCGCACCGCGACGCCGTCGCCGAGGTATTTGGACCAGTCGGGCACGTTCGGCGGCTGGTTCGCCGGATTGCCGGCGGCCGCCGCCTTGCCACTGAGCGTCGCGGCGCCGGCGATAAGGCCCGAGCGCAGCAGCACGCGGCGGGAGGGGGCGTGATCAGGCCGATCCTTCGCCATTCGGGTCTCCGCGAGGTGCCGCGATCATAGGCAGAATCGAGGATGGGGAAAGCGTTTGTCATTCCGGGGCTCGCCGCAGGCGAGAGCCCGGAACCCATAAACACTGCGGTTGGGCTGCTTGGTCTGATGCTTCGGCGCCGTCCTTCCAAGCTGCAGCGGTTATGGGTTCCGGGCTCGGGCCTCCGGCCCGCCCCGGAATGACAGCGCTATCCCCCGACCACCTTCACATGCCCGGCTTCGCGCGGCGCCACGACGTTGTTCTTCGCCAGGTGCCCGAAAACCGCCTCCCAGATCGGCGGACCCTCGGTGCCCTCGTTGACGCTCGCCCAGCCGGCGACGGTGTAGTCCTTTCCCGCCTCGAGCGGCCGGCCGGTGCGCAAAAGGCGCAGGTCGGAGATGCGGCTTCCCATCGGGGCCGCCACGTCGACGGTGTAGCCGAGCCCGCCGACCCGGACCATGTCGCCGCCCTGCTGATAGTAGGGGTCGGGGTTGAAGAGGTTGTCGGCGACGTCCTCGAGGATGTCCTTGAGGCGGGCGCCGGTCATCGTCATGCGGTAGGCGGCCGGGTAGGTGATCGCGGTCGCGTTGTAGACGTCCTCGCGGGTGATCGCCTGGCCCGGGAGCAGCGAATTGCCCCAGCGGAAGCCCGGCGACAGCGCAATCTCGGCGTCGCGCTCGGCGATGAGCGCGTCGCATATGACGTCGTCGAGGGTGCCGTTGAAGTTGCCGCGGCGGTAGAGCAGCGTTTCCGTGCGTCCGACCTCCTCGGCCAGCATGGCCTCGTGCGGGGCCCGGATGGCGTCGATCGTCGCCGCCATCGCGGCGTCGGGCGCGATCGCGTCCGAGAAGATCGGGATGAGCTTGTAGCGGAAGCCCCTCACCTCGCCGCCGCGGACGTCGAGGTCGAGCCGCGACACGAACTTGCCGTGGCTGCCCGAGGCGACGAGGAGGGTCTTTCCGACCGCCACTGCCTCCGGCAGCGCGTCATGGGTGTGCGCGGTGAGGATCACGTCGATGCCACGCACGCGTGATGCAAGCTTGCGATCGACGTCAAAGCCATTGTGCGAGAGCAGCACGACAACCTCCGCCCCGCCCTTCCTGGCCTTGTCGACGTTTGCCTGCACCTCCTCCTCGCGGATGCCGAAGGACCAGTTCGGCATCAGCCAGCGCGGATTGGCGATCGGGGTGTAGGGGAAGGCCTGACCGATCACCGCGACCTTGACGCCGCCGCGCTCGATGATCGCCATCGGCTCGAAGGCTGCCTCGTTCCACTCGGCGTCGCGCACGTTCTGCCCGAGGAACGGGAAGCCGAGGTCGTCGACGATCGCCTTCACCCGCTCGGCGCCGAGCGTGAACTCCCAATGCCCGACCATGGCGTCGGGCCGCAGGAGCTTCATGCAATCGACCATGTCCTGGCCCTTGGTCGCGAGCGCCGTGTAGCTGTTCTGCCAGGTGTCGCCGCCGTCGAGGAACAGGACGCGGTTGTCGCCGCGCTCGGCGCGGATCGCCTTCAGCACGGTCGCGATCCGGTCGAGACCGCCCATGCGGCCGTAGGCTTTGGCGAGTGCGGTGAAATCCTCCGGCGTCAGCGCGTGCGCGGCGGCCGACCCGGCGGCGATGCCGAAGCGCTCGAGGAACGCCCTGCCGCCGACATGCGGCGGCTCGCCCCTCGCCTCGCCGACGCCGAGATTGATCGACGGCTCGCGGAAGAAGATCGGCCGCAGCTGGGCGTGGATGTCGGTCAGATGGACGAGGGTGACGTTGCCGAGCGGCTCGAAGGCGAGGAGGTCGCCCTGCGCGAGCCGCTGCTGCGCGAAGGCCCGGCTCCACCCGTTCGGCAGGACGGCCGCCGCGGCGGCGGCGATCTGGAGGAAGTCGCGGCGGGAGGTCATTTTCGCCTCTTGGACAAACGGCGCTCATCCCGGCCGAAGCGAAGCGAAGAGCCGGGTCGCCAGCGCAGCCGGCGGAGCTGTCGGGTCCCGGATCGATCCTTCGGATCGTCCGGGACGACCCCCGCGGATAAGCTCGTCAGGAGACCGTGATCTTCTCCTCGGCCGTGATCTTCGTGCCGTCGTCGTCGATCCAGGTGAAGGTGAGGGTGCCGCTCTCCTGGGCCTTGAACTTGAACTGCATGTAGGGATTGGCCGAGATCGCCGGCTCGAGGTCGGCCGCGAAGAGCGGCTTGCCGTTGAGCTCGACGGTGAACTTGTTGATGATCTTGCGCGGAACGACCGCGCCGGCGCTGTCGCGGCGCTGCCCCGACTCCATGACGTGCGAAACGAGGGTCTTGACCTCGACGAGGTCGCCCTTCTGGGCGGTCTTCTTGTCGAGGCGGATGCGGGGCTTCACGTCTGCCATGGGAAAAATCCTGTTCCGGTCAGGGGCGCGCGCCCGAGGCGTCAGCCGCCGCAGCCGCCGATCGTGACCTTGACGAGCTTCGAGTCGGTGAAAACCGCGCCGTCGTTCATCTTGGCGAGGGCAATGACGTTCTGCGTCTCGGCGAGACGGATGCGGGTGTTCGCCTCGGCGACGCCGCTCAGCGGCGACAGGCGGAAGTGGACGACGCCGGCGCGCGGGTTCTGGTCCGCCACGATGAGGATCTCGGTGACGTATGAGGCGTCCGTCATCGGGCTCTCGACCGAGACCGTCATCGGGACCGTGTTGCCGTTCTCGGCGATCTCGGGAAGATCGAGCTTGACCTTACCCTTGAGCGGCTCCTTGCCGCCCGTGAAGCTCTTGATGATCTCGTCGGCGTCGTTCTTCGCGAGCGCCGCCGTCGGCAGGACGCCGGTCGCGGCAGCGAGCCCGCCCGCCGCTAGCGCCAGAGCCTGCCGCCGGCTCACCTGAAGGGTCATGACATCCGTCTCCATCCGACCGGCCCGGGCGGCGTCGCGCAGAACGCCCGTGTTCCATCCCGTCGGCGGCAAAAGCATATTCAATCCATCGCGGTTTTGTAAGAGCGATCGGCGCCGGCCGAAACATCAAAAAGCCCGGCTCGTAAGCCGGGCTTTTCATCTTCGAGCCTTGGACGATGCCGCTCAGGCGGCCTCGTCCTGCAGCTCCTCGGCCTCCGCCGCCTTCATGCGCCGCGGCGATTTGGCGAGGCTCTGTTCGATGAGCTTCAGCGCCTCGGTTTCGGTGATCTTGTTGACGGTCGAGATCTCCCGCACCACGCGGTCGAGCGCCGCCTCGTAGAGTTGGCGCTCCGAATAGGACTGCTCGGGCTGGGCCTCGGAACGGTAGAGGTCGCGCACGACCTCGGCGACGGCGATGAGGTCCCCGGAATTGATCTTGGCCTCGTATTCCTGGGCCCGGCGCGACCACATGGTCCGCTTGACCCGCGCGCGGCCGGTCAGCACCTCGAGGGATCGGGTGATGAGCTTCGGCTCGGCGAGCTTGCGCATGCCGACCGTGATCGCCTTCGCGGTCGGGACGCGAAGAACCATCTTGTCCTTCTCGAACGCGACGACGAACAGCTCAAGCTTGAAGCCGGCGATCTCCTGCTCCTCGATGGCGGTGATGCGGCCGACCCCGTGAGCCGGGTAGACGATCGCCTCCCCGGTCTTGAACCCCTGACGCTGAGCCGTCTTCTTGGCAATCGACATACGCGAAGGACCTTCCTGTTTTGGCCCGCGCTCGCCCGCGGGCACGATGGTCGTCTCCCGCCAGGGACGCCGGAGACAAAAGCTTGACCTGCGGCGGATCGCACGAAAATCCGCCGGCTCCCTGTTCAGCCGATTGCAACGAGCGCCCGTCCGCCCAAGTCCGGAGATAACCTATCCCTGTCCTTGGCCGTGCACGTTCAGGTTCGTTAATTTGAGCCGCTCACGAGCGGGGGTTGGAGGTGCACGTCGGGCGCAGGCGACGGCAAATCGGACCCTAGCACAAGGAAGGCCTAAAATCAAAGGTTTTTTGACTAAAGCGCGCCGGAAAGCGCTGAAAAGTCGTGCTTCTCGCGCATACCCGGCCGCGATTCTGCTCCGCTTCGCTGGGGCGCGGGCGGTTCAGCCCGAATGAGAACGAGGTTAACGGGCGAGGCTCAGTCGCCCTCGCCGGGATTCGGCGAGAAGTACTTCTCGAACTTGCCGGGCACGTCCTCGAAGCTCTTGGCGTCCGCCGGCGGTTCCTTCTTCTGGGTGATGTTCGGCCAGCTCTTCGCCAGGTCGGCGTTCAATCTGAGCCATTGCTCGAGCCCGGGCTCGGTGTCGGGCTTGATCGCGTCGACCGGGCATTCGGGCTCGCAGACGCCGCAGTCGATGCACTCGTCGGGGTGGATGACGAGCATGTTCTCGCCTTCGTAGAAGCAGTCGACCGGGCAGACCTCGACGCAGTCCATGTACTTGCACTTGATGCAGTTATCGTTGACGACGTAGGTCATTCGCGTTTTTGCCCTCGGGCCCGCCCAAGCGCGGCTCTATCGAGTGTCCGGAGCGCTGACAAGCGCGCCATCGTCGCGGTCGAGCGCCGCGTAGAGCCGTCTTGCCTCCGGGGCGGGGCCGCGGCGCCGGCCAAGCTCCTGCACTCGGACGACGGCGGTGGTATGGACGGCCGCGACCGTGACGACGTCGCCGACCGCGAGCGCTTTGGCGGCGTTCTCGACGCGTTCTCCGTTCACTCGCACATAGCCATCGGTGACGAGCCTCGCCGCAAAGCTGCGCGTCTTGGCGAAGCGGGCGTACCAGAGCCACTTGTCAAGCCGCTGCCGATCCTCGCGCATCGCCGAACACAACGCCCGGCGTGCCGAAAAAGCTCAGCGCTTGTCGGTGTCGCGGCTCTCGAGCTGCTGCTTCAGGGCGAGGAGCTTGGCGAAGGGGGAGTTCGGATCCGGTGCCTTTTCGCGCCGCTCCGGGCGGCGATCCTGGCGCTGGTCAGGGCGCTGCTCCGGGCGCGGCCCCTTGCCGTTGTTCTCTCGGCGCGCCTGTGCCCGGTCGCCGCGCGGCGCACCCCGGCGCTCGTCGGATTTGCCCGGGCCACGATCGGGGCGTGAATCCGGCCGCGGCGTCGCGTCCGCCCGGCGCTCCTGGCGCGGCGGTCGGTCCTGGTGACGGGCCATGCCGGCGGCGGCATCGGGGCGCGCGCCGCGTCTCTGGTCCGGCCGGCCACGGGCGTGGCGCGGTCCCGCCTCGCGGTGGTGGTGCCGGTGAAGGCGCCAGACCTCGATCAGGATTGGCTCCGCAGGCTCCTCGGACGCCGTCTCGACGGCGGCAGCCGATGAGGCAGGTTCGACCGGTCCAGCCGCCGCCACGGCGGCATCGGCGGGTTCGACTGCCTCGACAGGGATAGAGCCCTCCGCAACCGTCTCGTCGCCCGGAAGCGTCATTCCGGCCTCGGCCATGAGCTCGGTTGCATGGGCATGGTCGACGGCAGCGGATTCAAGCCCTTGCGCCTCCATCTCGGCGGCATCGGGCTCGATCGTGGTCGAGACCTCCGGGGCAGGGGCCGGAGCCTCCTCGGCGACCGCGGATGCGTCGGCCAGAGGGGTGCTCTCCGGCGTCTCGGAGGGTTGTCCCGGGCCGGTTTCGGACATCGCTGCCGCCTCGGCTTCGGCCGGCTCCGGACCGGGAGCCGGCGCCGCCGCGGCGGGCTGGAGCAGCGGCACGGTGATCGCCGGACCGGCGCGGCGGTCCGCCGCGTAGCCGAGCGACTTGAGGATCGAGCCGAAATCCTCTCCCGAGCAGCCGGCGAGCGAGGTCATCCCGACCGTCGCAATGAAGCCGTCGTTATCGGCGGTGCCCGGCGGCGGCGGACCGGGGCTCAGGCCGGGGCGGTAATTGATCGCCGGACGGATGAGGTCGGCGAGCCGCTCGAGGATGTCGACCCGCACCGCCCGGCCGCCGCAGACGCGAAAGCCGGCGGCGCGGTAGAGTCCCTTTGCTATCTCCGGATCGACGGGGATCGAGGTGCGGCCCGAGCTTGCCAGATGCGCGATGTCGGCGACGCCCTTCTGGTCGAGCCCGCCGTGCTTCAGCGCCCAGAGCTGCGTCGCGAGGAGCCGCGGCGCCGGCTTCAGCAGCGCCGGCAGATAGAGATGATAGGCGCCGAACCGGATGCCCTGCTTGCGCAGCGCGGCGCGCCCGTCCTGGTCGAGGCTGCGGACCTCGCTCACGACCCGCGAGCGCTCGAGAACGCCCAGCGCCTCGGCGATCTGAAAGCCGATGCCGCGGGCGATGCCCGTGAGCTCGGGCGATTCCTCAAGCGTCAGAAGCGGCCCGAGGAGGCGCACGATATGGGCCTTGAGCCAGGCCTTGAGCCGCGCCTCGACCTTGTCCCGCGCCGGCCCGGCGAGCTCCTCGTCGGCGACGATGCGCGGGCGCGGCTCGAACAGCTTCTCGCCCGGCTCGAGCTTCGCCACCGGGTCACCGAGCCAGCGAATGACACCGTCGTTCGAGAGCACGAGCGATGAGTCCGCCGCCGCCGAGAAGCGCTCGGCCCTGGCCTCGATCTCGCTCGCGAGGCCCTGCTGGGCGGCGTTGCGCAACGCCTTCGCTTCCTCGCCCGCCGCCTGCGGGTCGGGCACGAAGTGGAAGCCGTGCAGGTGGCCGACATGCTGCCCCTCCACGCTCACGTCGCCCGTGGCCGTGATTTCCGCTTCCATTCTGGCCTTCTCTCTCAGGCGACGCATGAGCACGCTCGTGCGCCGGTCGACGAAGCGCTGGGCGAGCCGCTCATGGAGGGCGTCCGACAGGCTGTCCTCTACCCGACGGGTCACCGCCTGCCAATGCTCGGGCTCCTTCAGCCAGTCGGGGCGGTTGGCGACGAAGGTCCAGGTCCGGACCTGGGCGATGCGGTTCGAGAGGGTGTCGATGTCGCCATCGGTGCGGTCGAGCATCGCGACCTGGCTCGAGAACCACTCCGCCGGCACCGCGCCGTCCTTCATCAGGAAGCGGTACAGCGTGCCGACGAGATCGGCATGGCCGGCCGGCGAGACCTTGCGGTAGTCCGGCACCTGGCACACGTCCCAGAGGCGCTGCACGGCGGCGGGCGAGCGCGCGAAGCCGCGGACATCGTCCTCGCGCGCGACGTGCTCGAGCGCGAGGACGTCCTCGCCGAACGGAGCCCTGATCAGCCCGTGCTCGCGCGGCTGGTCGGCAAGGCTCTCCTGCAGCTTCGCGAGCGTCGAGAAGTCGAGGTCCGGGTTGCGCCATTGCAGGACGCGCACCGCATCGAAGGCGTGGTTCTCGAGCGCGTCGACGACATCGGGATCGAAGGGCGGGCAGCGCCCCGCGGTGCCGAAGGTGCCGTCGCGCATGTAGCGGCCGGCCCGGCCGGCGATCTGTCCGAGCTCGGCCGGATGGAGCTTTCGGAAGCGGAAGCCGTCGAATTTCTTGTCGGAGGCGAAGGCGACGTGGTCGACGTCGAGGTTCAGGCCCATGCCGACCGCGTCCGTGGCGACGAGGTAGTCGACGTCGCCGTTCTGGAACAGCTCAACCTGGGCGTTGCGGGTGCGCGGCGAGAGCGCGCCGAGCACGACGGCGGCACCGCCGCGCTGGCGCCGGATCAGCTCGGCGATGGCGTAGACCTCCTCGGCCGAGAAGGCGACGATGGCGGAGCGGCTCGGCAGGCGCGAGATCTTCTTCTCGCCGGCGAAGGACAGCTTCGACAGCCGCGGTCGGCTGATCACGTGCACGCCCGGGACCAGCACCTCGACCAGCGGGCGCATGGTCGCGGAGCCGATGAGCAGCGTTTCCTCGCGGCCGCGCTGGTTCAGCAGCCGATCGGTGAAGACGTGGCCGCGGTCGAGGTCCGCTGCGAGCTGGATCTCGTCGACCGCGACGAAGGCGAGGTCGAGGTCGCGCGGCATCGCCTCGACGGTTGAGATCCAGTAGCGCGGCTTGTCCGGCTTGATCTTCTCCTCGCCGGTGACGAGGGCGACGTTGTGCTCGCCGGCCTTGTCGACGACCTTCTGGTAGACCTCGCGGGCGAGAAGCCGAAGCGGCAGCCCGATCATGCCGCTCGCGTGACCGAGCATGCGCTCGATCGCGAGATGGGTCTTGCCGGTGTTCGTCGGCCCGAGCACGGCGGTGACGCCGCGGGAACGAGCTTGCGAGGGAAGAGAGCGGCGCAGCATCGCTGAAGGGTGATCCTGCCTCTGAGGGTCTCGCGATTGCCACGGCTCGGCTTGAACGCGGAACAAGTTTCGAACGAAACGGCGCCGAATCGATGCCCGGCAGACAGGCGTAATGCCAATATGGGAAGTCCGGTTGCCGATGCCACACGCCGGGTTTGCGCCCGTTCGTTCTTCGCGGCGCCATTCGCCCGAAGCGGACAATTGCGGGCCGGGGCTCGCAGGCGAAACGAAAATTCGTTGCCCTTCACGAATCAGGCTTGTGCGTGCCTTGAAAGTCTGGCAACGTCAGGCATTAGGGCAGTGATGCTGTCCAATATTGCTGCCGACACCAGCCTTTGAAGGCGAACCGATGGCCCCTACCCCGGCCAAACGAGATTCGAAAGCGGCCGCCCGCAACGATCGGGCGGAGCGGGTGCTTCGCGGCTAGTTGAGCCGCGACGCCCGCGAGGTGCGGGCCGCGGCGACGAAACGGTCCGAACCTCCAAAAGAGCAAGCAGCGGGCGAACGGAATTGGCTCCGGACGCGTCCGAAACTTGCGACGCGAGTTGTCTACGAGATCGCACGTAGCGAGCGAGGTGAGCCGATGACCGAGCCCGGAGCGAGAAAGCCGACGAAGCCGGCCGCGGGCAACGAGGACGAGGTCGTCAGGCGCGAAAAGACCTCCGCTCCGGCACCGCGCGGGCACGCCCCCAAGCGCTCCGTGCGCGATCCCGGGCTACCGGCGCGCCAGGGACTCTACGACCCGAAGAACGAGAAGGACTCCTGTGGCGTCGGCTTCATCGCCGACATGAAGAACGTGAAGTCGCACGCCATCGTCGAGCAGGGGCTCGCGATCCTGAGGAACCTTGCCCACCGGGGCGCCGTCGGCGCGGACCCGATGATGGGCGACGGCTGCGGCATCCTGGTCCAAATCCCGCACCGCTTCTTCGCCGAGGAGTGCGCGGCGATCGGCATCGCCCTGCCGGAGCCCGGCCAATACGGCGTCGGCCACCTGTTCATGCCGCGCGACAAGGACGGGCGGCAGGTCGCCCAGAAGATCATCGAAAAGGCGATCAAGGACGAGGGCCTGACGCTGCTCGGCTGGCGCGACGTGCCTGTCGACAACACCGAGCTCGGCCGATCGGTCAAGGCCACCGAGCCCGTGCACAAGCAGATCTTCATCGCGAGCCCAAAGCCCTTCGCCGACGTGGACGCGTTCGAGCGGCGCCTCTTCATCGTCCGCAAGGTGATCTCGAACGCGGTCTATGATCTCAAGGACGAGCGCACCACGGGCTACTACCCGGTCTGCCTGTCCTCGCGCACCGTCGTCTACAAGGGCATGGTGCTCGTGACCCAGCTCGGGTCGTACTACAAGGACTTGCAGGACGAGCGCTTCGAGAGCGCGCTCGCGCTCGTGCATCAGCGCTTCGCGACCAACACCTTCCCGACCTGGCAGCTCGCGCATCCCTACCGGATGATCGCCCATAACGGCGAGATCAACACGCTGCGCGGCAACGTCAACTGGATGGCGGCGCGCCAGGCTTCGGTCGACTCGGAGCTCTTCGGCAACGACATCTCGAAGCTGTGGCCGATCTCCTATGAGGGCCAGTCCGACACCGCCTGCTTCGACAACGCGCTCGAGTTCCTGGTCCGCGGCGGCTACCCGCTCGCGCACGCCATGATGATGCTGATCCCGGAGGCCTGGGCCGGCAATCCGCTCATGGACGAGGATCGGCGCGCCTTCTACGAGTATCACGCGGCGCTGATGGAGCCCTGGGACGGGCCGGCGGCGATCGCCTTCTCGGACGGTCGCCAGATCGGCGCCACGCTCGACCGCAACGGCCTGAGGCCGGCGCGCTATCTCGTCACCCGGGACGGGCTCGTGGTCATGGCCTCCGAGATGGGCGTGCTGCCGATCCCGGAGGAGACGATCGTCGAGAAGTGGCGCCTGCAGCCCGGCAAGATGCTGCTGATCGATCTCGAGCAAGGGCGCATCGTCTCGGACGACGATATCAAGAAGGAGCTTGCCGCCCGCCATCCCTACAAGGATTGGCTTCGCCGCACGCAGATCGTGCTCGAGGCGCTGAAGCCGGTGCAGGCGCGGGAGTCGCGCACCGACGTGTCGCTGCTCGATCGCCAGCAGGCCTTCGGATACACGCAGGAGGATCTCAAGCTCCTGATGCAGCCGATGGCGATCACCGGCCAGGAGGCGGTCGGCTCGATGGGCACCGACACGCCGATCTCGGCCCTCTCGGATCGCCCGAAGCTGCTCTACACCTACTTCAAGCAGAACTTCGCCCAGGTGACGAACCCGCCGATCGACCCGATCCGCGAGGAGCTCGTCATGAGCCTCGTGTCCTTCATCGGGCCGCGGCCGAACATCCTCGATCTCGAGGGCACCTCGCGCCGCAAGCGCCTCGAGGTGCGCCAGCCGATCCTGACCAACAAGGACCTCGAGAAGATCCGCTGCATCGGCCATGTCGAGGATTCGTTCGACACGAAGACGCTCGACGTCACCTATCCGGCCGAGCAGGGCGCGGCGGCGCTCGACGGCGCCCTCGACCGCCTCTGCGACCGCGCCGAGGCCGCCGTGCACGGCGGTTATAACATCATCATCCTGTCGGACCGGCTCGTCGGCCCCGACCGCATTCCGATCCCGGCGCTGCTCGCGACGGCGGCGGTGCACAATTACCTGATCCGCAAGGGCCTGCGGACCTCGGTCGGGCTCGTCGTCGAGTCCGGCGAGCCGCGGGAGGTGCACCACTTCGCCTGCCTTGCCGGATACGGCGCCGAGGCGATCAACCCCTACCTCGCCTTCGAGACCATGCTCGATATGCACCAGCGCGGCGAGCTGCCGGTCGAGGTCGAGGCCAAGGAGGTGGTCAAGCGTTACATCAAGTCGATCGGCAAGGGGCTGCTCAAGGTGATGTCCAAGATGGGCATTTCGACCTACCAGTCCTATTGCGGCGCGCAGATCTTCGACGCCGTCGGCCTGTCCTCGAAGTCCGTCGACCGCGACTTCTTCGGGACCGCGACGACAATCGAGGGCGCCGGCATGGCCGAGATCGCCGAGGAGACGGTGCGGCGGCATCGCGACGCCTTCGGCG
>JAJKJG010000128.1 GCA_021154065.1 Methylobacterium sp. | reverse complement strand
CCGTCGAGCCAAGCTCCGGTTCGGTCCTCGACCCAACCGCGCTCCAATCATCTCCCGCAGTCGAACCCAAGCCGTTTCGCAGAGGTCTCCTCCGGGAGAGGCGGGCGCGCGTGATTTACGCCGCTTTCCGCGTCTCCAGGAAATCGCCCATGCGGTCGAGCGCGCGCCGGATGTTCTCGGCCGAGTTGGCGTAGGAGAGGCGCAGATACCCCTCGCCGTGAACGCCGAAATCCGGGCCGCCGATCGTCGCGACGCCGGCCTCCTCGAGCAGCGTCGAGGCGAGCGCCTTCGCCTTCCAGCCGGTGCGCGAGACGTTCGGGAAGGCGTAGAAGGCGCCCTTCGGGGTGATGCAGGAGACACCGGACAGGCGGTTCAGCCCCTCGACCACGATCTTGCGGCGCCGGTCGAACTCCGCGACCATCTCGCGCACGCAGTCCTGCGGCCCGTTGAGCGCCGCGACGCCGGCCCATTGCGTCGCCGCGTTGACGCAGGAATGGGCGTTGACCGCAAGCTTGCGGGCGGCGTCGTAGAGCGGCTTCGGCCAGACCGACCAGCCGAGCCGCCAGCCGGTCATGGCATAGGTCTTCGAGGCGCCGTCGAGATAGATCAGCCGATCGCGGATCTCGGGATACTGCAAGAGCGAGACGTGCGCCTCGCCGTCATAGGTCATCGTGCCGTAGATCTCGTCCGACATGACCGCGACGTCCGGGTGCCGCGCGAGGCCGGCGACGAGGCGCTCGATCTCGGCCTTCGGGGTGACGCCGCCGGTCGGGTTCGCCGGCGAGTTCAGGATCAGGAGGCGGGTCAGCGGCGTGATCAGGCCGAGCGTCTCCTCGGCCCCGAAGGCGAAGCCGTTCTCCTCGCGGATCGGCACCGGGATCGGCGTCGCGCCGGTGAACTCGATCATCGAGCGGTAGATCGGAAAGCCGGGGTCGGGGTAGAGGATCTCGGCGCCGGGCTCGCCGAACATCAGGATCGCCATGAACATCGTGACCTTGCCGCCCGGCACGATCATGACGCTGTCCGGCGACACGCCCGCCTTGAAGCGCCGCTCGAGGTCGGCCGCGACCGCCTCGCGCAAGGGCAGGATGCCGGTCGCCGGCGTGTAGCCGTGATGGCCGTCGTGGAGCGCCTTGACGGCCGCCTCGACGATGTGCGGCGGGGTCGGGAAATCGGGCTGGCCGATGCCGAGATTGACGATGTCGCGCCCGCGCGCGGCGAGCTCGGTCGCGCGGGCGAGCACCGCGAAGGCGTTCTCCTCGCCGATGCGGGAGAAGGCGGGAACGATGGGCAGCATGGCTCTGATCCAGGTTGGGCGAGGGGCGACGGAGAACAAAAAAAACAAAGATCGGGACAAGTCAAACGTTCGGGTTTTCCCTCCGGCAACCACGTTTTGTGTTCGGACGCACGCAAGGAGATGTAAACCTTGTGCGCCCCGTCACCGCTAACCCTTTCGGGCTATGGTCTCATGCATGTGAACGAGGCGTGGTCCGCCCCGTTGCACAGGAGACAGGACCATGGTCGATCCTCAACTCGTGGCGCGGCTCCGCCAGGAACCCTACGCCATGCAGCCCATGGGCTGCGATGACGCCGCCTCGTTCGCGAGCCCGCTGTGCAGCATCGAGACCCTCGCCTACGCGATCGGCAGCAAGGCGCCGGCGGTGCTCGCCGAGGCAAGCCAAATCCTCGCCCACGTCACCGTCGCGCGCAGCGCCAGCCCGAGCCGCGACGAGATCGCCGAGGCGATCGAGGACGTCTGCGGCGAGGAGCTCAGCGGCTGCTGCGTCAACCGCATCGCCGACGCGGTGATGAAGCTCTGCCGGGCGCGGTAGCGCCACTTGAGAGGGCAGAGGCCGCTCCGCCCGACGTCACGACACGGCCGGCCGAACGCCGGCGCTCCGCCCGGCGATCGCCCAGTAGACGAGGCCCGAGGCCGCTCCGGTCAGGAACAGGATCAGCGTGATCCGGCCCTCGGCCCGCAACGCGGCTTCCGTTACGCGCGCCATGCCGGCGCGGGCGCGGCCGAGCCAGGGCAGGAGCGCCGTCAGCGCGCCCGAGCCGCCGGCGTACCACAACAGCGCGCGCCATCCGAGCACCTCGCCGATGGCCGCAACCAACGTCGGCGGGGCGATCAGGATTGCGGCGACCCCGGTCGCGAAAGCGGTGAAGAGCGCGACCGCCCGCGCGTCCGGCGGCTCGCCCGCGAACAGGTCGGCAAGGATCGACCACGGCGTCGCGACCCCGAGCGCGCCGACGAGCTCGCGCGCCGCCGGCTCGAGCCCGACGCCGATCGCGAGGGTGACGACGCCGAACGGGATCGCCAGCGCGAGGCCGAGAGCGAGGAGGAAGACCCGGCCGATAAGCCTCACTTCGGCGCCATCCGCAGCGCCCCGTCGAGGCGGATCGACTCTCCGTTGAGCATGTCGTTGTCGACGATCGCGCGCACGAGCGCGGCGTACTCGTCGGCGCGCCCGAGGCGCGAGGGAAACGGCACGCTCGCCGCGAGGCTCTTGCGGAACTCCTCGGGCACGCTCTCGAACATCGGCGTGTAGAAGAGCCCGGGCATGATCGTCATCACCCGGATGCCGTAGCCCGAAAGGTCGCGGGCGACCGGCAGCGTCAGGCCGAGGACGCCGCCCTTCGAGGCGGCGTAGGCCGCCTGCCCGATCTGCCCGTCCTCGGCCGCGACCGAGGCGGTGCAGACGACGACGCCGCGGCCGCCGTCTTCCGTCACGGGCTCGAGCGCCGCCATGGCGACGGCGGATTTCGCGATCATGTGGTAGGTGCCGATGAGGTTCACCTCGACGGCGCGGCGGAAGGTGGCGAGGTCGTGCGCGACGAGCTCGCCGGTCTCGCGCTTCTTTGCGACCGTGCGCTTGCCGGGCGCGATGCCGGCGCAGTTGACGAGGATGCGCTCGACGCCGTTCTCGGCCCGCGCCCGCGCGAGCGCCGCGTCGACCGAGGCCTCGTCGGCGACGTTGGCCTGGCAGAACACGGCGCCGATCTCGCCCGCGACCGCCTGCCCGCGCTCGGCCTGCATGTCGAGGATCGCGACCTTGGCGCCGGCGCCGCGCAGCATCCGGGCCGTCGCCTCGCCAAGGCCGGAGGCGCCGCCGGTCACGACCGCGGCGATCGAGCTGTCGAGCTTCATTCCCGTCCCCCCCTTCGCCGGCTCTCTCTAGCGCGTGATCCGCTGGGAATGAAGCAGCGCCTCAAAGCGGCGACGCGTCCCGGCGCAATTCCCCTCCCCCACAAGGCTATCGGATTCACACAAAGCCGGCGCGCTTCCCCTCCCCCTTGCGGAGCTACCAAATTCACACCTGTCGGCTTCTCGCTCCTCCCTCCCCCCGCTCGGCGAAGCCGAGTGGCGGGGAGGGGCAGGGGTGGGGGGTGGCTGGGCGAGCCGAGAGGGCGACGAGAACGACGCGGCGGTTGGGCCAGGGCACCCATCGACACCTGCGCCTGATCGTCGACGAAGCGCCTCGGGGAAGCACCCCCCACCCCGCTCGGACTTCGCCCGACTCGGCCCTCCCCGCCACTCGCTTCGCGAGCGGGGGGAGGGAGGAGGTGCGCACCGCCGACCTTCAATGTGTGAATGCCGTAGCCCACAAGGGGGAGGAGGAATGCGTCGGCGAGCCCGGAGCCTCGCCCGATTCAGTCCGAGCGGATCCCGCTCTGGCGCACCCGGTCGAGGGCGCAACCGGGGCCAGGTCGTCGGGTTCTCGACGCGCTACTTCAGCGGCATGACCACGGGACCGGAGACTGCGTCCGTCACGCCGAGACCGCCGCCGAGATCCTCGAGCGTATCCCGAAACGCGTTCAGGGTGGCGACCATCTTCGGCCGGGCCTGGACCAGAGCCTCGACGTCCGTCCACTCGGCGATGATGCAATAGGTATGGTCGCCGGTCTTGATGATGTTGGCGTGCCGCAGGCCCGGCCAATCCCCGCCCACGTTCTTATGCGCATCCAGGAAGTCCTTCTTCCGGCCCGGCTTGACCCGGAAGCGGACAGCATTGAACGCGGACATGGCGACGGTCTCCTGGACAGGGGTGACTCGGTCCCAGAATAGCGCGCACCCCGCCAAGTGGAACCGGATTTAAGCGTCGACGAGTCGTGGAGCCCCTCCCTTGTGTCGCCACAGTCCGGGGCCATCTTTCCTAGAGAGGCGGTTTGCTACCGCCTTGGCGGAGAGAGGAATGAGCGAGAGCTTCACGAGGCCGTTCACGAAGGCGGAGATCGCGGCGATGCGCCGCCTCGGCGCGGCCGAGGCCGAGCGCGAGGCGGGGCGTGGTGGCGACGGCCTGCAGCGCAGGTTCTGGGCGAAGCTGAAGCGGGTCGCGCAGCGGATCCCGTTCACCGAGGATCTGCTCGCGGCCTATTTCTGCACCCTCGATCCGGCGACGCCGAACCGGGTGCGGCTCGTGCTTGCCGGCGCGATCGCCTATTTCGTCATGCCGCTCGACATCATCCCGGACATCCTGCCGGTGATCGGCTTCGCCGACGATGCCGCGCTCCTCATGGCGGCGATCGCGCAGGTCGCGGGCGCGATCAACGAGGGCCATCGCGAGCAGGCCCGGGAGGCGCTCCGCGAGCAGGGCGGCGTCACGGCCTGACCAGGACCTTCCCTTTCGCCTCGCGCCGCGCCAGGACGCCGAGCGCCGCCGGCGTGTCCGCGAGCGGAAAGACCGCGTCGACGCGGGCCGACAGGCCGCCGTCGGCGACATGCGCCAGGAGCCAGGCCATGTTGGCGGCGTGGGCGGCGGGCTCGCGATCGACGAACGAGCCCCAGAACACCCCCTGCACGTCGCAGCCCTTGAGCAGCACGAGGTTGAGCGGCAGCTTTGGGATCTCGCCGGCGGCAAAACCGATGACGAGATAGCGGCCCTTCCAGGCCATGCTGCGCAAGCCCGGCTCGGCGAGATCACCGCCGACCGGATCGTAGAGCACGTCGACGCCGCGGCCGTCGGTCAGGCGGCGAAGGCCGTCGCGCAGGCTCTCGGCGGCGTAGTTCAGCGTCAGGTCGGCGCCGTGCTGGCGCGCCACCGCGAGCTTGTCGTCGGCAGACGCGCAGGCGATCACGCGCGCCCCCATGAGCCTGCCGATCTCGACGGCGGCGAGCCCGACCCCGCCGGCGGCGCCGAGCACCGCAAGCGTCTCGCCAGGCTCGAGCTTCGCCCGATCCTTCAGGGCGTGGAGCGAGGTGCCGTAGGTGATCGTCAGCCCGGCCGCCTGCTCGTCCGAGACGCCGTCCGGAACCGGCGTGAGGCGTTTTACCTCCGCGGTCACGAGCTCGCGGCAGGCGCCATGGCCGATGGAGCCGACGACCCGCTCGCCGACCCTCACGCCGTCAGTCCCGGGGCCGAGCGCCTCGACGGTTCCGCAGAACTCGGCTCCCGGCGAGAACGGCAGCGGCGGCTTCAGCTGGTACTTGTTCTCGATGATCAGCGTGTCGAAGAAGTTCAGCGCCGCGAGCCGCACCCGCACGCGCGCCTCCCCGGGGCCGGGGCGCGGCTCGGGCACGTCCTCCACGACGAGGGTCTCCGGCCCGCCGAAGCTCCGGCACAGCACTGCCTTCATGGCGATCGATCTCACGCCCGTTCTTAGAATGCGGCGCCGAATGTGCCACGCAGGCCGGCTGAACGGAACCTAGGGCCGCGACCACCTCAGTTCCGCCGGTTTCGTGAGCCTGTTAAAGGTTCGGGCGCCGCCCTGGCCCGTCAAATCCCGCCCCCTTATGGTTCGCGTCATGATTCGCGCTTTCTCCCGCGTCGCCGTCCCGGCTCTCCTCCTCATCGGCTTCGCGACGGAGGTTCCGGCGCAGCAGAAGCCTGCCGCATCCTCGGGCCAGAGTCAGAAGGGCAAGGCCGCGGCGCCCGCCGCCCAGGGGAAGCCGGCGGCCGGCGCGAAGCCCGGGGCGAAGCCGGCTCCGGGATCGGCCTCGCCCGGCGGCGGGCAGGCGACGCTCGTCCAGTCCTATGCCGACTGGGGCGTCTACACGACGCCCGCCGGCAAGGCTAAGGTGTGCTACGCGCTGTCGCAGCCGAAGGCGAGAACGCCGAGCAACCTCAAGGACTTGCCGGGCTACATGTTCGTCGCGACGCGGCCCGCCGAGAAGGTCAAGAACGAGATCAGCCTGATCATGAACTTCGACCTCAAGGAGGGCGTCGACCATCAGGCGGTGATGGGGCGCGAGCAGTACGTGCTCGTCGCCAAGGGCAAGAACCTCTGGGTCAAGAACCCGGCCGAGGAGGGCAAGGTCCTCGAATCGATGAAGCGGGCGAACGATCTCGTCGTGAAGGGCGCCTCCGCCAAGGGCAACGCGACGAGCGACCGCTACTCGCTCAAGGGCTTCGGCGACGCCCTCGACCGGGTCCAGAAGGAGTGCCGCTGAGGCGGCGGCAAGCGGACCCATTACCGCGCTTCTTGCCAACACTCCCGGGTCGTATTCTCACAATCCAAGCCCATATCAGGGGCTCGCCGCCCTAACCCGAGTTTGCCCCCGATGGCGACCGCGTCGCTCGACATCGCCAGGCCCGATCCGCACGCGCCGCCGGCCGCCGCGGCGGAGCCTGCACCCCCGTCGCTTGCCGGGCTCACCCGTGCCGAGCTGACGGCGCGCCTCGCCGACATCGGCGTGCCCGAGCGCGAGCGCAAGATGCGCGCCGCGCAGCTCTGGCACTGGATCTACTTTCGCGGCGCCCGGCGCTTCGAGGACATGTCGAACGTCGGCAAGGGCCTGCGGGCTGCCCTCGCCGAGGCCTACACGCTCGCTCGTCCCGAGGTCGTCTCCGAGCAGGTCTCGAAGGACGGCACCCGCAAGTGGCTGATCCGCATGCCGCCGGCGGGCCCGCGCGACCGCGGCGCCGAGATCGAGTGCGTCTATATCCCCGAGAGCGACCGCGGCACGCTCTGCGTCTCGAGCCAGGTCGGCTGCACGCTGACCTGCTCGTTCTGCCACACCGGCACGCAGCGGCTCGTCCGCAACCTGACCGCGCAGGAGATCGCGGCGCAGGCGATCGTCGCCCGCGACCGGCTCGGCGACTGGCCGGGCCAGGCGCTCCCTGCGGGCGCGCGCGAGCAGGGCCTGCTGCCGGCCGACGGCGAGCGCTTCGTCTCGAACGTCGTCTTCATGGGCATGGGCGAGCCGCTCTACAACCTCGACAACGTCGTCGACGCCGTCGGCGTCCTCGCCGACAGCGACGGCCTGTCGCTGTCGCGCCGGCGCATCACCGTCTCGACCTCGGGCGTCGTGCCGCAGATG
>JAJKJG010000127.1 GCA_021154065.1 Methylobacterium sp. | reverse complement strand
TTGGCAGAGCGTCGCAAACGTCAAGCTCTACGTGGTGAACATCCGCGATGGGCTCACCGCTGCTGACCCCGCCGGGAAGGCCGCCTACGAGGCGAACGCCACGGCCTATCTCGCCAAGCTCGACGAGCTCGACAGGGAGGTCAGGGAAGCGGTCGAGCGCATCCCGCGCGACCGCCGCAAGATCATCACCTCGCACGACGCCTTCGGCTATTTCCGGAAGGCCTATGGGCTCGCCTTCATCGCGCCGCAGGGGGTGTCGACGGAGGCC
The DNA here is from genome assembly GCA_021154065.1 of Methylobacterium sp. Next base: position 5,814 of record JAJKJG010000127.1, on the reverse strand, counting down.
GAGGCGTCGGCGAAGGACGTCGGGCGGATCATCCAGCAGATCCGGCGCGACAAGATCCCGGCGGTCTTCCTCGAGAACGTGTCCGATCCGCGCCTCGTTGAGCGCATCGCCAAGGAGAGCGGCGCCAGGCTAGGCGGCAGGCTCTATTCCGACGCGCTGTCCGGCCCCGATGGCCCGGCGGGGACTTACATCGACATGATGCGCCACAATATAAGGGCGCTCAGCGCGGCGCTGTCGTCGTGACGGCAGCCAGTCGTGAATCGTCAGTCGTGAGCTTGGCGACTGACGACTGACCACTCACCTATCACTCCGAGTCCCCATGCCCGAAAAGATCCCCGTCACCGTCCTCACCGGCTATCTCGGCGCCGGCAAGACCACGCTTCTGAACCGCATCCTGACCGAGCCGCACGGCAAGCGCTACGCCGTCATCGTCAACGAGTTCGGCGAGATCGGCATCGACAACGACCTCGTCGTCGGCGCCGACGAGGAAGTGTTCGAGATGAACAACGGCTGCATCTGCTGCACCGTCCGCGGCGACCTCATCCGCATCATGGACGGGCTGATGAAGCGCAAGGGCAAGTTCGACGCCATCATCGTCGAGACGACGGGCCTCGCCGACCCGGCGCCGGTCGCGCAGACCTTCTTCGTCGACCAGGACGTCTCGGACGCGGCGAAGCTCGACGCCGTCGTGACCGTCGCCGACGCGAAGTGGCTCACCGACCGGCTGAAGGACGCGCCTGAGGCCAAGAACCAGATCGCCTTCGCCGACGTCATCATCCTCAACAAGATCGACCTCGTGAGCGCAGACGAGCTGGAGGCGGTCGAAGAACGCATCCGGGCCATCAACCCCTATGCGCGCATCCACCGCGCCAAGAACTGCCAGGTGCCGATCGCCGAGGTGCTGAACCGCAACGCCTTCGACCTCGACCGCATCATCGAGCTCGCGCCCGACTTCCTCGAAGAGGGCCATCACCACCATCACGACGAGGACATGCAGTCGGTCTCGGTGCGCCATCCCGGCGCGGTCGATCCCGACAAGTTCATGCCCTGGATCTCGGACCTGACCCAGCGCGAGGGGCCGAACATCCTGCGCTGCAAGGGCATCGTCGCCTTCCCGGGCGAGCCGAAGCGCTTCGTCTTCCAAGGCGTGCACATGATCCTCGACGGCGACCTGCAGGGCACATGGAAGGACGGCGAGACGCGCCAGTCCCGCGTCGTCTTCATCGGCCGCAACCTCGACGAGGACGCGATCCGGGCAGGCTTTTTGAGCACGGCCGCGTGAAATCATAGCCCTCTCCCCGCAGGCGGGGAGAGGGGATAAACAGCAGCCATGCAGACCGAACTTGCCCCCTCTCTCACCGACAACGTCGCACCGCTCGACGCCGGCGCGCATGTCACGGCCGCGGCTTGGCTCGGCGACACCGTGGCGTTCGCGCTCGGCGACGGCGCCGTAGTGCTGGCGAAGGACGGCGCGACGCACCGGGTCGCGGCGCATCCGGACGGCGCGATCCTCGCCGCGGCCGGCGACGGCGAGCGGCTCGTCACCGGCGGCGACGACGGCCGCGTCGCCGTGACCGGCCGCGACGGCTCGACGCGCGAGCTCGCCGCGACCGGCGGTGCCTGGATCGACGCGCTGGCGCTCCACCAGGGCGGCGGCATCGCCTGGAGCGCCGGCAAGAACGTGACCGCGCGCGACGACAAGGGCCGGGAGAAGACCTATCAGGCGCCTTCCTCCGTGCGCGGCCTCGCCTTCGCGCCGAAGGGCTACCGGCTCGCGATGAGCCACTACAACGGCGCGACGCTGTGGTTCCCGAACCTCGATGCCAAGCCCGAGCCGCTCGAATGGAAGGGCTCGCATCTCGACGTCACGTGGTCGCCGGACGCGCGCTTCCTCGTCACCTCGATGCAGGAGAACTCGCTGCACGGCTGGCGCCTGCAGCCGGACAAGGGCCACATGCGCATGTCCGGCTACCCGGCGAAGACGCGCTCCTGGTCGTGGTCGCATGACGGCCATTGGCTGGCGACCTCCGGCGCCGACGCGGCGATCGTCTGGCCGTTCGAATCGAAGGAGGGGCCGATGGGCAAGGCGCCGCGCGAATGCGGCGCCCGGCCGGCGAAGGTCACCCGCGTCGCGTTCCATCCCAAGGCCTACGCGCTCGCGATCGGCTACGAGGACGGCATGATCCTGCTCGTGCGCCTGACCGACGCCTCCGAGCTCCTCGTGCGGCGAACGGCTCCCGGAAGCGGCGTGACGGCGCTCGCCTGGGACGGCGCCGGGCAACGCCTCGCCTTCGGCGCCGCGGACGGGCAGGCCGGCGTCCTGAGGCTTCCGGGCTGACCCTCGTGCGCTTCGGGCTCTTCCGCAGCAGCCGCGAGGCGGCGCCGCAGCCGGACGCGATCGAGCGCGTCAAGCGTTGGGCGAGCGCGGCGCCAGGCATTGCCGCCGGCTCGGCCTTCACGGTGAACGAGATCGTCTGCACCGATCCGTCGTGTCCGGGCACCGAAACCGTGATCCTCGTCATGGAGCCGGGGCAAAAGACGCGCGCCTGCAAGCTCGCGAAGGCGGTGGCCGAGGTGACGGAACAAGAGGTGCGCGAGGCTCTTGTCCCCTGACGAGGACGAGAGAAGAGGACGGCCCTTGCCCCGCATCGCCCGCACGGTGGGTCTCGCCTTCGGGCTCCTCGGCGGCGTTGTCGCCTCACAGGCGCCGGAGTTCGGGCAGCAATACCGCCAGCGCCTCGGCGGGGCGATCGACGAGCTCAACCGCGTCGTGGCGCGCTTCGACGAGGACGCGCGCGCGACCGGGCAGGAGCGGGACAGCGCGATCGACCAGCTGCGGCAGAACCCCGATCGCCTGACGAGCCTGCAGGGCGCCGCGATGCGTGCGAACATCGAGCGTCGCGACCGCCTCGAAGGACAGCGTCAGGCCTTCGCCGAGGCCGGTCCGTTCGCGCGGCTCGGTCTCCTCCTGCGCGAGGGCGACACCGACCTCGCCCGCGCCGCCTATCGCGACTTCGAGCCGGCGGTGCCGACGACCCAGGAAGGCTTCGTCACAGCGGCGATCGGCTTTCTCCTCGGCTACGGGCTGTCGCGCCTCGTCGGCCTGCCGCTGCGCCGCGCGTTCATACGGCGACCACGGATGCGCGCCGCCTGAGGCTCGCCTTACCGCACCAGCACATTGCGGAACTGCCAGGGGTCGGACGTGTCGATGTCCTCGGCGAAGAAGCCCGGGCGGCCTTCGAGCGGCGTCCAGTCGGTGTAGACGCCGGTGACCGGCCCGAGATAGGGCCGCTGCACTTCGAGGCAGCGGCGGAAGTCGATCTCGTCCGCCTCGACGATGCCGGCCATCGGGTTCTCGAGCGCCCAGACCATGCCGGCGAGCACCGCCGAGGTCACCTGCAGGCCGGTCGCGTTCTGGTAGGGCGCGATGCGCCGCGTCTCCTCGATCGAGAGCTGCGAGCCGTACCAATAGGCGTTCCGGCCGTGGCCGTAGAGCAGCACGCCGAGCTCGTCGATGCCGTCGACGATCTCGTCCTCGGTCAGGATGTGGTGGCGCTCCTGCACCCGGCCCCCCTGGCCGAACATCTCGTGCAGCGACAGCACCGCCTCGTTGCACGGGTGGTAGGCGTAGTGGCAGGTCGGGCGGTACGCCACCCTGTCGCCCTCGCGCACCGTGAAGAAGTCCGGGATCGAGATCGATTCATTGTGCGTGACGAGGAAGCCGTATTGCGGGCCGGGCGTCGGGCACCAGCTCCGCACGCGCGTGTTGGCGCCAGGCTGGTTGAGATAGATCGCGAGGCTGTCCTTGCCCTGCCGGCCGGCGCGCTCGGGGAGCCAGCGCTCGTGCGTGCCCCAGCCGAGCTCGGCCGGCTGCATGCCCTCCGAGACGAAGCCCTCGACCGACCAGGTGTTGACGAAGACCTGCATCGGCTTCTCGGAGCTGGCGCGCTGGGTATCGCGCTCGGCGATGTGGATGCCCTTGACGCCGACCCGCTGCATGAGGCGCGCCCAGTCCTGCTGCGTTGCCGGTTCGCCGGCCGCGATCGCGAGATCGCGGGCGAGATCGAGCAGCGCCTGCTTGACGAACCACGACACCATGCCGGGATTGGCGCCGCAGCAGGAGACGGCGGTCGGGCCGCCGGGGCTGCGCGCCCGGACGCTAAGCGTCTCCTCGCGCAGCACGTAGTTGGTGCGCGCACCCGGCCCCTTCGAGGCGTCGAAGTAGAAGCCAGCCCAAGGCTCGTTCACGGTGTCGATGTAGAGCGCGCCGTTCTGGCGCGCGAGCTCCATGATGTCGACCGAGGAGGTGTCGACCGAGAGGTTGACGCAGAACCCCTGCCCGCCGCCGGCGGTCAACAGCGGCGCCAGGATCTCGCGGTAGTTGTCGCGCGTCAGCGCCGCCTTGACGAAGCGGATGCCGCGCTCGTCGAGGAGATGCCGGTCCTTGTCCGACGGGTCGATGACGACGAAACGGCTCTTGTCGTATTCGAAATGCCGCTCGATCAGCGGCAAGGTGCCCTTGCCGATCGAGCCGAAGCCGATCATCACGATCGGACCGCCGATGCGGCCGTGGCGGGCCCAGGTTGTCGTCACGCGAACCTCCTATCGGCGCCACCCGCAGCGAACGACGCCCCGGCTGAATAGTTCAGGGCCGGCGCAGGTCAACCGCGCCGAGCGAGGTCGTCGAGCTCGGCGTAATCGGGCGGGGTGGTGTCGATCGGCCTGCCGGACCTGATCACGATCCGGTCCGCCTGCGGTCGCGAGAGCAGCTCGCCCCAATCACGGGCGCGGAACAGCACGAGATCGGCGCTCGCGCCGGGCTCGATCGCGGCGGCTCCCGCGAGCCGCATCTGCGCGGCGGGGATGCAGGACACCGACGCGGCCGAGTCGCCGAACGGGTGATCGAGATGCGCTATGCGGACCGCCTCGCGGAAGACCTCGAGCATGTCGTAGTCGCCATAAGCGTAGAAGGGGTCGCGGACATTGTCGCTGCCGAAGGCGACCTTGACGCCGGCGGCGGCGAGTTCCCGGACGAGCGTCACGCCGCGCCAGCGCGGTGTCCGTCCCGGAGAGCGGTCCTGGAGATAGAGGTTGCACATCGGCAGGCTCGCGATCGTCAGCCCGGCACGCGCCGCGAGGCGCATCGTCGCCTCGGCCTCGGCTTCGCCCTGCACCGCGAGCGAGCAGCAATGGCCGCAGGTGACGCGGCCTTCGTAGGACCAGCGCAGCGCCGCCTCGGCAACGTGCCGCAGCATCGTCGAGCCCGGGTCGTCGGTCTCGTCGACGTGGAAATCGAGCTCGATGCCGCGCTCGCGCGCCAGGCCGAAGACGCGATCGAGGGCGGCCTGCGGACCCGGCGTCGATTTCAGCACGCAGCCGAGGATGCCCTGATGGTCGGCGACAAGGTCGGCAAGCGCCGCCCCGTCCTCGCCGAGCAGCATCTCGACCGGCCCGAGCGCCGATCCCTGCAGCTCGATTCGGCCGCGCCAGCGCTCGCGCATGCGGGCGAAGACCGGCCACGAGATCGCGGCCTGCGGCGGCAGGCTGTCGATGTGCGTGCGAAGCGCCCGCGTGCCATGGGCGAAGGCGGAGCGCAGCGAGAAATCCATCCGCCGTTCGACGTCGGCCGCGGTCCAGCGGGCGAGGCGATCTGCTCTCACCGTCTCGAGGGCGGCGAGCCAGGAACCGTCGGGGTTCGGGGCGCGGTTCGAGATATGCGCCTTGTCGATATGCGCGTGCAGGTCGACGAACGCCGGCCAGGCCATGCCGGCCCGGCAGTCGACCGACGGCAGGTCCGGGTCGGGCGGCGCCGCC
>JAJKJG010000126.1 GCA_021154065.1 Methylobacterium sp. | reverse complement strand
GCCCGCCGGAGAACTCGTGCGGGTATTTCGCGCCGTCGTCCGGGTGCAGGCCGACGAGGCTGAGGAGCTCGCCGACGCGCGCACGGATCGCGCGGTCGCCGACGATGAGGCGAAAGGCGCGGATCGGCTCGGCGACGATGCGATCGACCGGCCAGCGCGGGTTCAGGCTCGCATAAGGATCCTGGAAGATCATCTGGATGCGCCGGCGCAGGCGCTGCCGCTCGGCCGAGGCCGCCTGATCGGTCATCGAGATCCCGGTGATCGTCACCATGCCGGCGGTCGCGGGCAGGAGGCCGACGACCATTCGGGCGACCGTCGACTTGCCGGAGCCCGATTCGCCGACGAGCGCGAAGGTCTCGCCCTTCGCGACCTCGAAGGAGACGTCGTCGACGGCGGTGAGGAACTGGCGCTCGCCGCCCTCGATCATCCGGTTGAGCCACGGCTTCGACACGTCGAACACGCGCCGGAGGTTGCGGACCTCGAGGTAGGGCGCGGTCATGGCGCTCCGCCCGCTGTCATTCCGGGGCGATGCGAAGCATCGAGCCCGGAACCCATAAACACAGTCGCTTCAGGGAAAGGTAGCGATGGCACCAACGCGCCTGGTGCTGAGCCATCGCGGTTATAGGTTCCGGGCTCTTCGCTTCGCGAAGCCCCGGAATGACAAGTGGAGCTCACGCCGGCACTCCTTCATCGGCCGGCGGATGGGTCAGCACCTTGTGGACCTCCGCCGCCGGATCGGCGTCGTCGTAGAGGTGGCAGGCGACCTTGTGAGCGCCGCGCGGGATCGGCTCCGGGCGGTCGATCCGGCAACGCTCCCAGGCATGCGGGCAGCGCGGGTTGAACGGGCAGCCGGGCGGAATCGCCGAAAGGCGCGGCATCGCGCCCGGGATCTGCACCAGCCTATCGGCGTCCTGCGCGAGCGTCGGGATCGCGCCCATGAGGCCGCGGGCGTAGGGGTGGAGCGGGTTTTGCACCACGTCCTGCACCGGCCCGATCTCGGCGATGCGGCCGGCATACATGACGGCGACCCGGTCCGCCGTCTCGGCGATGACGCCCATGTCGTGCGTGACGAGCATGATGGCGGTGCCGTGCTCGCGCCCGAGGCGCTTCAAGAGCGTGATGATCTGCGCCTGCACCGAGACGTCGAGGGCGGTCGTCGGCTCGTCGGCAATGATGAGCTCGGGCTCGGCGCAGAGCGCGAGCGCGATCACGACGCGCTGGCGCATGCCGCCGGAGAACTCGTGCGGATAGCCGTCGATGCGCCGCTCCGCCGCCGGGATGCCGACCTCGACGAGAAGCTCGACCGCGCGCCGGCGCGCCGCGCTGGCCGAAAGCCGGGTGTGGGTCTGGATCGTCTCGACGAGCTGCTCGCCGACGCGGAACAGCGGGTTGAGGCTCGTCAGCGGGTCCTGGAAGATCATGCCGATGCGCTTGCCGCGCAGGCGCCGCATGTCCTCGTGCGCAAGGTTGTCGATGCGCTGGCCCGAAAGCCGCACCTCGCCGCCGGCGATCCGCCCCGGCGGATCGATGAGCCCGATCACCGCCGAGCCGGTGACCGACTTGCCGGCGCCCGATTCGCCGACGACGCCCAGCACCTCGCCGGGCGCGATGTCGAACGAGACGCCGTCGATCGCCTTCAGCACGCCGCGCCGCGTCACGAACTCGACGCGCAGGTCGCGGACGGAAAGGACGGGCTCGGTCATCGCCGTGCCATAGCCGGGAGCGGCCCGCGCGACCAGAGCGCCGTCATTTGAGCGGCACGCTCTTCAGCCGCGGCTGGTTCTCCGGATCGACCGCGACCTCGAAGCCGCGGGCCGCGTAGGCGAGCACCGGATGGACGAGCGGGAGGTACACGGCCTCCTCCTGCACGGCCTTCCAGATCTCGGCGACCGCGACGGCGCGCTTTGCCGGGTCTGCCGTCGCCGTCAGCGCCTCGATCTTGCGGTCGAGCTCGGGGTTCGAGAAGCGCGCTGCGTTCATGGCGCCGTAGCGGCCCTCGCGCGTGTGGTAGAGCGCCGCGAAGGCGGCCTCGGAATCGAGCGTCGGCACGTCGAAGGCGGCAAGGAAGAACTCGCTCTCGGGCGGGCTCTTCTGGATCGCCGCGAGGGCCTGCGCCTTCGGCAGCATGACGAGGTTCACGACGACGCCGACGCGGGCCAGCATGCCGACGACCTCCTGGCAGATGACCTCGCCATTGACGACGGCGTCGCTCGGGCAGTGCAGGGTGACGGTAAAGCCCTCGGGATAGCCGGCCTCGGCGAGAAGCGCCTTCGCCTTCGTGGCGTCGGCCGCCGGCGGCTGGTCGAGCTCGCGGCTCCAGCCGGCGGCGGCCGGCGGGACGAGAGCGCCCGCCGGCACGGCCTGGCCGCGCAGCACCTGCTGCAGCGCGATGCGGTTGATGGCGAGGCTCAGCGCCTGCCGGACGCGCTTGTCGGCAAACGGGTTCTTGCCCTTGACGCCGCTGCCTTTCAGCTCGGGCGAGACCGCGTCGAGCCCGAGGAACACGGTGCCGTTCTGGTTGCCGGTAGTGACGGTGACGTTGCGCAGGCTCTTCAGGCGGTCGACATCCTGCGCCTGGACGTCCTGGACGAAGTCGAGCTCGCCGGCGGCAAGCGCCGCGATCCGCGCCGCGCCCGAGCGGATCGGCGTATGGACGACTTCGGTGATCTCGAGCGGCGCGGCGGGGTCCTTGCTCCAGTATTGCTCGTTGCGCCGGAGCACAGTGCGGACGCCGGGCTCGCGCGACACGAGCGCGTAGGGGCCGGTGCCGTTGGCGTTGCGCGCCGCGAAGCCTTCGGGCGCGAGCCGCCAATCCTGCGGCTGCGCCGCCCCGCCCGCCTCGGCCGAGGCGCGGTTCAGGATGAACACGCCGGTCAGGGCGTTCGGGAACAGCGGGTTCGGGCCCTTGGTCCTGACGCGGAACGTCAGGTCGTCGACCTTGGTGACGCGGTCGACCGAGGCGAGGAGCGCCTTCATATCCGAGGCCGGCGCCAGCGCCCGCTGCAGCGAGAACACGACGTCGTCGGCGGTGAGCGCGGCGCCGTTGTGGAATCGCACTCCCGGCCGGAGCCGGAACTCCCAGCTCTGCGCGTCGAAGGCAAGCGTCCGCCACGACGCCGCGAGCTCGCCGACGAGCTCGCCCTTCGGGCCGCGCGTCACGAGCGTGTCGTAGATCTGGCGGTTGAGCGCCTGCGTGCCGGCGTCGCTCGTCGCGTGCGGATCGAGCGTCAGCGCGTCGCCCATCGCGGCCCAGCGGATGGTGCGGGCCTCTGCGGGAGCGAGCGGCCAGGCAACGGCAAGCGCGGTAAGAAACGCTGCCACCCTGCCGAAGATCATTGGCGCCGCCCGCTCATGCCCCTCATCCTGAGGTGCGAGGCCCGAAGGGCTGAGCCTCGAAGGACGCAACCCCGCCGACGCAGCGCCCCGGTAGTTTGCGTGCTTCGAGGCTCGGCCCGCGGCCTCGCACCTCAGCATGAGGAGGTTTGTGGCGCCCAGTCAAACGCTCAGGCGAAATGCTTCGAAAGCTTCAGCTCCTGGCCTTGATAGTTCGAGGTGCCGATCTGCCCGTAAAGACCGTCCGGAACCTCGGCCATGCGCTCGAAGGCGAGGCGACCGACCATCTGGCCATCCTCGAGGATGAACGGCACCTCGTGACTGCGCACCTCAAGGACGCCGCGGCTGCCGGGGTGCCCATGCTCGGTCAAGCCGAATCCGGGATCGAAGAAGCCGGCGTAGTGAACGCGGAACTCGCCCATCTCCGGCGCAATCGGGATCATCTCGGCCGCGTGATCGCGCGGGATGTGGAGCTTTTCCTTGGAGGCGAGGATGTAGAACTCATCCGGATCGAGGATCAGGCGCTTGTCCGACCTCGCACGGACGAGCTCCCAAAAATTCTCCACCGCGTAGGAGCCTACGCGGTCGACATCGATCACATCCGTATGACGTTGCGCGCGGTAGCCGACGAGCCGTTCCGGCCCGATGCCGCCCAACTCGACCCGAAGGACCAGGCCATGGCGTACGTTCAGCTCGTCGCCGTCCACCAACCTGGTTTTCGCATGCAGCGTGCGCAGTTGATGATCCGCTAGCGGACGGTACGCATGCTTTTCGTGCATCGAGTTGCGTCGGCGAAATCGAATCTGGTTCAGACGGCTGCCGCGCCGCACCTTGATCCTAAAGCTGCGCGGCGAAACCTCCGCGTAGAGTGGCCCATCGTATCCGCCCGGGACGTGGTCAAATACCTCGCTGCGATCAGCGATCAGCCGCGTGAAGATATCGAGCCGCCCGGTCGAGCTCTTGGGGTTCGCGATCGCGGCGATCGTCTTGGGGAGCTGTAGATTTTCTTGCAGCTCGATCACATAGACGCCGCGCTTCTCAAGGACGGCCCCGTCTCCCTCCAGGCTGATCAACTCCGGCTGCAGCTCCTCAAGCTGCTGCTGGACGGTCTTATGCCGTCCGGGCAGGAAGCTCGCCCGCACGCGGTAAGCTTTCGAGCCAAGCCTCAGGTCGAGGCTTGCCGGCTGAAACTGACTCTCGTCGAACTCGGACGCCCGCAGCGCATGCCGGTGGACCAGCTTCCGGACCTCCTGCCGAGGGAGCAGGCCGCTCGGCCCGGCGAGCTGCGCCGAGCGAGGCAGCGAGGTGCCGGCCGTGTCCTGCGCACCTATGGACACGAGAGTCGGGGGCGCGAACATGTTCATGCGGCTAATTACAGTCTGCCGGGAGGTGGACAAAGCCGGCATCATCCGTTTTCCCCGTTATCCCGGAACACCCGCCAGGCGAGCGCCACCCGGGCGAGCGCGCTCATCAGCGTCAGCCCGGCAAAGGCATGGGCGAGGACCGGGAACCACGCCGGCCATAGGATCATCGCGGACAAGAACAGGATCGTCTCCGTCCCTTCGGCAAGGCCTGCCGTGAAGTAGATCGATTTATCCGCCCACGCCGCATTCTTAAGACCACGCTTCGCTGCGACCGCCGCGAAGGCGAGGAAGCTCGCGCCGTTGACGTAGAACGCGAAGAGCAGGACGGCGGCCGGCACCGCGTTCGGCGCCGGGTCGCGGAGCGCGAAGGCGAGCGGCACCGCACCGTAGACGGCGAAATCGAGCACGATGTCGAGAAAGCCGCCGCGGTCGGTGCGGACGCTGGCGCGGGCGACGGCGCCGTCGAGCCCGTCGAGCACGCGGTTGGCGATGAACAGCGCGAGCGCCACGAGATCGAGCCGCAGCGCCACGCAGAGCGCCGCCGCAAGACCGACGCCGAGCCCGGCGACGGTGAGCGCATCGGCGCCGACGCGGCCCTCGGCGAGGCGCCGTCCGGCGCGCTCGAGCGCCGGATCGAGGAGGCGTCGCATGAAGCGGTCGAGCATGCCGGCGGCGTCCGGCCCACACGATTGACGGGCCCTGCCGGCCGCCTTACCACGCCCCGACGGCGACTGTCGCCGCGAACCGCTGTCGAGCCCCACCCGATGTACAAGGCGGTGACCCGAGGGATCCGCGTGGCCGTCCTGCCGCGTTTCGTCGAAGAGGAGTCCTCGCCAGACGACGGCCGCTACTTCTTCGCCTACACGGTCGAGATCACCAACATGTCGACCGACCGCGTGCAGCTGCAGTCGCGGCACTGGAAGATCGTCGACGGCCACGGCAACCTGCAAGAGGTGCGCGGGCCGGGCGTCGTCGGCAAGCAGCCGGTGCTCGGGCCGGGCGAGACCTTCAGCTACACCTCTGGCTGCCCGCTGACGACGCCGAACGGCACCATGGAGGGCACCTACACCATGGTGACCGGCAAGGGCGAGACCTTCCACGCCGACATCCCGGCCTTCTCGCTCGACAGCCCGTTCACGAAGCGCGTGATGCACTAGGCCATGGCGGGGGTGCGCTACACGCCGCTCGAGATGCTGGCGCGGCTCGTCGCCTTCGACACCGAGAGCGCGAAGTCGAACCTGCCGCTGATCGATTTCGTCGAGGACTACCTCAAGGGCTGGGGCGTGCCGCATGTCCGCGTCCCGAACGCCGAGGGCGACAAGGCGGCGATCTACGCGACGCTCGGGCCGGCGGACCGCGGCGGCGTCGTGCTCTCCGGCCACACCGACGTCGTGCCGGTGACGGGGCAGTCCTGGACGAGCGACCCGTTCACGCTTCGGGTCGCGAACGGGCGCGCCTATGGCCGCGGCGCCGTCGACATGAAGGGCTTCGACGCGCTGGCGCTCGCGCTCGCCCCCGATCTCCTCGCCATGGATCTGAAGACGCCGATCCACATCCTCCTGTCCTATGACGAGGAGACGACCTGCCTCGGCGTCATGGACACGATCGCCCGCTTCGGCCTCGACCTGCCGGCACCGCGCGCCGTGATCGTCGGCGAGCCGACGAAGCTCGAGGTCGTCGACGCGCACAAGAGCATCGCGACCTTCTTCACCACCGTGCACGGGCACGAAGCCCATTCCTCGAAGCCGGCGCTCGGCGCGAACGCCGTCATGGCGGCGGCCGAGCTCGTCTGCGAGCTCACCCGCATCGCCGACGCCATGATCGCCCGCGGCGACCCGAGCGGGCGTTTCGCGCCGCCCTACACCACCGTGCATGTCGGCACCATCAACGGCGGCACGGCGCGCAACATCCTGCCGAAGAGCTGCGTCTTCCATTGGGAATTCCGCGGCCTGCCGGACCTCGACGCCGGCGAGATCCCGAACCGCCTGCAGCGCTTCGCCGATGAGGTCGCGCTGCCCCGGCTGAACCGCCACGGGCCGTTCGGGCGCATCGAGACCGAGCTCGAGGTGTTCGTTCCGGGCCTTGCCCCGGCGCCGGGTTCCGAGGCCGAGCAGCTGGCGCTGCGACTTGCGGGCCGCAACGCGACCGCGACCGTGCCCTTCGCGACCGAGGCCGGGCGCTTCCAGGGCGCCGGCATCGCCACCATCGTCTGCGGCCCGGGCTCGATCGACCAGGCGCATCAGCCGGACGAGTACATCACGCTTGAGGACCTCGCCGCCGGCGAAGCCTTCATGCGCCGTCTCGCGGAGCACTGCACCCGGGGCTAGGATCGCTCGAGGGCGCTCATCCGCGCGGGATCAGCGCCGACAGGGCGATCGCGGCCCAGCCGATCATCAGCAGGATGCCGCCGGCCGGCGCCGCCATCGGGAACAGCGCCGCGCCGCGCCAGACCCGCATGCCGAGGTCGCCGGCGAAAAGCGCCACCCCGACGAGGATCGCCCAGCCGCCGGCGCGGGCGACGCCGGGGTGGACGAGCCCGGTCGCGGCGAGCGCCGCGAGGCCGACGAGCGCGGCGGCGTGGATGAGCAGGAACCGGCCGGCAGTCTCGAGGTTCGAGCCGCCCGTCGCATGCGCGCCCGCGGCCGAAAGCGCGACCCCGGCAAGGCCGGACAATCCCGCAAGCGCGATCAGGAGGCGGTCGGCGATGCTCATGTCCGCCTTGTGGTCCGGTTCGCGGGGAAAGCGCAAGGGCGGCTCGCCTGATCGAACCGTCGCCGCCGTCGCACGTTAGGCGAAGGTATGCCGTCGGACCGGGCGGCTCGAGCGATCCCGCTGCTTCAGGCGGGACCCCGACACGAGGAGACGGATATGCGCCGGATTGCCCTCATCGCCTTTGCCTGCCTTGGCGTCGCGGCGTGCTCGCCGACCTCGACCGGCACGGTCGGCGGCGCCGCGGTCGGGGCGACCGCCGGCGCGGTCGTCGGCGGCCCGGT
>JAJKJG010000125.1 GCA_021154065.1 Methylobacterium sp. | reverse complement strand
GACAAGTTCATCGGCGATGCCGTCATGGCGTTCTGGGGCGCGCCGCGTCCCGATGCCGAGCAGGCGCTGCACGCCTGCAGCGCGGCGCTTGCCATCGCCGCGTCCGTTGATCGCATCGCCCTCCCGCCTGATCTCAGCGACGAGCTACGCGTCCGCATCGGAATCGAGTCTGGCCCGGCGGTCGTGGGCAATATCGGGTCGTCCACGCGGCTGAACTACACGGCCCTCGGCGACACGGTGAACCTCGCAAGCCGCCTCGAAGGTGTAAACAAGATCTACGGCACCACGATCATCATCGGGCATGCGGCGCGCGTGGCCGCCGGCGACCGCATCTCGGTGCGGGAGCTCGATGCCGTCGCCGTCTATGGACGCTCCGAGGGCGTACGGATCTACGAGCTTATCGGCCTTCAGGCAGAATCGGACGCGGTTCCCGGATGGATCGCCGCCTACGAGGAGGCACTGAGCTTCTACCGTTCCGGCCGCTTCGAGACCGCGCTCGAAAAGCTCGATCTCGTCGAAAGGTTGCGTCCTGGAGACGAACCGGCACGGCGCCTCGCCACCCGCTGCCGCGGCCTCCTCGCCGAGCCACCTCCCTCCGGCTGGGTGCCGGTGACCATGCTCGACACCAAATAGCAATGCTCGTCGCGCCTTGCGCCGCGATAACCTCCGCATCGAGTCACAGGCGGCTTGACGAGTCGGTGAGCGGCTGGTGATCTCCGCCCAGATGATCATCTCCGCGATCGAGACCTCGGTAGTCGCGCTGCCGTTCGACATGGGCGGCCCTCACCCGGCATTCGCAGGCCGGCCGTGGACCGATCTCGAAATCCTGCTCGTCCGGGTGGAGACCGACGACGGCTTCGTCGGCTGGGGCGAGGCGTTCGGGCACGCCGCGATCCCGGCCACCAAGGCCGCGCTCGACACCATCGTCGCGCCGCTCGCGCTCGGACGTGACGCCGGCGACATCAACGCGCTGACGCGCGACATCCTGCACGCCACACACCTGCTCGGGCGCAATGGGTCGTTCGTCTATGCCTTTTCAGGCGTCGAGATCGCGCTCTGGGACCTGCTCGGCAAGCGCTGCGGGCAGCCGCTCCATGCCCTGCTCGGCGGCGCCAAGGGCCGCCGCGAGCTCCAGGCCTATGCGAGCCTCCTGAACTACACCGACCTCGACCTCGTCGCGAGGAACACCGCCGCCGCCTGCGCCCGAGGCTACCAGCACATCAAGCTGCACGAGACGACGGTCGAGGCCGTGCGCGCCGCCATGAAAGCACCGGCAGTGGAACGCGCGCGCGTCATGCTCGACGTGAACTGCGCCTGGAGCGTACCTGTGGCCTGCGATATGGCGGCGGCGCTCGCGGGCGAGGGCCTCGCCTGGCTCGAGGAGCCGGTGTGGCCGCCCGAGGACGCCCACGGCCTCGCCCAGGTGCGCGGGTATGGCATCCCGATCTCGGCCGGCGAGAACGTCGCCGGCGTATTCGGGTTCAGGACGCTGATCGAGGCCGGCGCGATCGACATCGCCCAGCCGAGCGTCACCAAGATCGGCGGCATCGGCGAGATGCTGCGCGTCATTGCGCTCTGCCACGCGAACGGCGTCGAGGTGTTCCCGCACAGCCCCTACTTCGGGCCGGGCTTCCTCGCGAGCGTGCACATCTGTGCCGCTCTGATCGAGCGGCCGCTCGTCGAGGTGTTATGGCTCGACATGGAGGCGAACCCCTTCGATCCATGGGTCCGGGTCGGCGACGGCAAGGTCAAGGTCCCGCAAGGACCGGGGCTCGGCTGCGACCCCGACCCCGCGATCCTCGAGCGCTATCGCAAGGGCGCGGTTACGCGCATCGAGGCTGGAGCGCGGGCGTGAAGATCGCCCGCGTCGACACGACGGCCGTGGCGGTCCCGCTCGACGAGCCGATCGGCAGCGCGCTCGGGCAGATTCGCGGCTTCGGCTGCATCCTCGTGCGCGTGCGCGGCGACACGGGCGTCGTCGGCGAGAACCTCATCTTCACGCTCAACGATCGCCGCACCAAGGTGCTGGTGCAGATGGTCGAGGAACTCGGCGAGCTCTTGATCGGCCGCGACGCCGGGCACATCGCGGAGTTCTGGGCGCGGGCGTGGAAAGACATCAACTTCCTCGGCCACAAGGGCGTGCCGGTGGTCGGCATCTCGGCGCTCGACGGCGCGCTCTGGGATGCGCTCGGCAAGACGGCCGGCCTGCCGCTTTACCGGATCCTCGGCGGCGCCCGGACGCGCGTTCCGGCGTACCATAGCGGCGGCCTGTGGCTCTCATATTCGATCGACGAGCTCGTCGCCGAGGCGCAACGCTTCATTGCCGCCGGATTCAAGGCCATGAAGATGCGCCTCGGCTCGGCGAGCCCCGGCACCGACGTTGCGCGCGTGCGCGCCGTGCGCGAGGCGATCGGGCCGGAGATCAAGCTCATGGCCGACGCCAATCAGGGCCTGAACGAGGCCCAGGCGATCCGCCTCGGCCGGCAGCTCGAGGAATTCGACCTGACCTGGTTCGAGGAGCCGCTCCCGGCCTGGGACCTCGACGGCCTCGCGCGGGTCGCCGCGGCCCTCGACACGCCGATTGCGAGCGGCGAGACCGAGTACACCCGCTATGGCTTCCGCCGCATGCTCGAGCTGCGCTCGGCGGACGTGCTGATGCCGGACCTGCAGCGGGTCGGGGGCGTGAGCGAGTTCATGCGCGTCGGCCATATGGCCGAGAGCTACGATATCCCGGTGTCGAGCCATCTCTTCCCGGAGACCAGCATCCAGGTCCTGGGCGCGCTCTCGAACGCCAGCTTCCTCGAATACATGCCCTGGTTCTCGCGGCTGTACCGGGAGGAGCTCGAGATTGCAGCCGGGAACGCCGTCGTGCCGGAGCGGCCGGGCTGGGGCTTCAGCCTCGATTGGGACCATGTTGCCAAGCTGCAGGAAAAAGGGGACCGTGTCTGACGCTCCGGCAACACGAGCGGAAATCACACAGGCGATACCGGGAGGACGACATGGTGCTGACGCGTCGCAAGTTCACGTTCGGAACCACCGCTGCGGCGGGTGCGGCGGCGCTCGGCTTTCCGCGGCCCGCGATCGCGCAGGCGGAGCCGATCCGCATCGGCTGGCTCGCCGCCATGACGGGGGCGAGCTCGGCGCCGGCGATCGGCTTCAACCGCGGCGTCCTCTACGCGGTCGAGACCATCAACGGCGCCGGCGGCGTGAAGGGCCGCAAGATCGAGATCCTGACCCGCGACACGCAGGGCGATCCGACCAAGGCCGTGAACGCCACGCAGGAGATGATCAGCGCGCTCAAGGTCCACGCCGTCTGGGGGCCGACGAACTCGGGCGAGTCGCTCGCCGTGACGCCGATCATGGCCCGCGCCAAGATGCCGAACGTCCACCCGTGCGTCGTCGACAGCCTGATCGACCCGCAGAAATTCCCGAACGCGTTCCGCCTTGCACCCTCGAACACGCAGTGGGACGACGCCGTGCGCAACTACTGCCTCAACATCCTCAAGGTGAAGAAGGTCGCGGTGATAGGCGATACCACCGGCTACGGCACGGCGGCCGTGAACGCGTCGGTGGCCGGCCTCAAGAAGGACGGGGCGGAGGTCGTCTACCAGGCGAACATCGACGCGACCCAGCCGGACATGATGCCCGACATGCTGCGCGCCCGGAACGCCGGCGCCGAGGCGATCGTCGTGTGGAGCACGTCGACCGGCATGGAGGCGCGCATGTTCAACACCCGCGCCGCCATGGGCTGGGACGTGCCGTTCGTCGGCCACCCCTCCATGTCCTCGGGCGACGTCGCGAACCTCATCGAGAAGAAGGCGAACTGGGAGAAGGTCTACGCCATCGGCTACCGCAGCTGCAGCTTCGATGCCGCCGGCAAGCTGCCGCCGCGCTCGCAGGAGCTCGTCGACAGGATCAAGGGCAAGATCAACCTCACCGACACGCTCCTGTGGTGGGTCGCGGGCGGCATCGACGCCGTGAACCTCGTCGCGAAGGCCGTCGAGACGACCGGCTCCACGGCGGGCCAGGACATCATCAAGCACTGGAACAGCCTGGCGAAGTACCCGGGCTACTTCGGCGACTACACCTTCACGCCCGCCGAGCACAACGGCTACCCGACCGAGGACGTGGTCATGTCCGAGGCGAGCTCGGCCCGCGACGGCGCCTTCGCGCTCGCCCCTGGCTACAAGTCGTGAGGAGGCCGCCGGCCTTAAGGCCTTAGGCGATGCTCGCCTCGATCATCGCCGCGGGACTCGCGGTGGGCGCGGTCTATGCGCTCATCGGCGTCACCTACAACGTGATGTTCGCGACCTCGCGGGTGATGAGCTTCACGGCGGGCCAGCTCGGCATGCTCGGCGGGGTTTTCGGGTCGCTGTTCGCGCTGCGCCTCGGCGTGCCGCTTCTGCCCGCCTTCGTTCTGTCGCTCGCGGCTTGCGCCGTCGTCGGCGTCGCGACCGAGTTCGTGGCGGTGCGCCCGGTGCTGAAGAGCCTCGAGCAGCACCTCTACGTGCTCTCGACCCTCGCGCTCGCGCTGATGATCCAGCAGGTCACCGCGATCGAGTGGAGCACCGAGCCCCAGCCGTTCCCGCGCGTGTTCGGCATCGGCTCGGGCGTGTTCGACGAGAAGTTCTGGCTCCCGGTCGCTGCCTGCGCTGCGGCGATCGTCGGGCTCGAGCTGCTCTACCGGCGCACGCTCGTCGGACGCGCGTTCCTCGCCATCGCGGAGGACAACTTCGCGGCCCGGGCGCTCGGCTTGCCGGAGCGCAACCTGCGGGTCGCGAGCTACGCGCTCGCGGGCGCGATCGGGGGCCTTGCCGGCTTCGCGGGCGGCGAGCTTCTCCTCGCTTTCGTGGCGAACGGCGGCCTCCTGAACTTCTACGGCTTCGTGCCCGTCGCGCTCGGCGGGCTCGGCAACAACCGCGGCGCCGTGGTCGGCGGCTTCGCCCTCGGCCTGTTCCAGCAGGCGGCGAACTTCCTCGTCGGCGGCATCTTCTCGTCGGTCGCCGTCTTCGTCCTGTTCATCGTCGTCCTGCTTGCCGCGCCGCAAGGGCTGTTCGGCGCGCCCGCGACCCGGAGGGTGTGATGGAGGCGGCGAGCGGCCTCGCCGAAACCGCCGCTCCGGGGCGTCCGGCCCCACGCGCGGACGTCTGGGGGCAGCTTGCGCCGCTCCTCCTCGTCTTCGCCGCGGCGGCCCTCGTGCCCTTCGTCGGCAACGACTATTGGGTCCTGATTGCGACGCGGGCGGCGATCTACTGGCTCCTCGTCGCCGCGCTCAACCTGATGGTCGGCTTCGCGGGCCAGCTCGCGATCGGCTACGTGGCGCTGCTCGCGCTCGGCGCCTACACGACGAGCATCTTGGCGGCCGGCAACGTGCTGCCCCCCGTGCCGGCCTTCGTCGCGCTCATCGCCGCGGGGGTCGTCGGCGCCGCCTTCGGCGTCGTCGTCGGGTTGCCGGCACTCAGGCTACGGACCTTCTACTTCGCGATCAGCACGCTCGGCTTCGCCACGATCGTGACGCAGATTGCGCTCGCCTGGCAGAGGGTGACCGGGGGCGGCATCGGCCTGCCCGGCCCCGAGCTGCCGGCGCCTTTCGATAGCGCCGCGGGGTTCTTCTGGTTCTGCCTCGGCGCCTCCGCGCTCTGCACCTGGATGACCTTCAACCTCGCCCACAGCCGCTTCGGCCGGGCGCTGATCGCGATCCGCGACGCCGACGTCGCGGCCGAGGCGACGGGCATCTCGAAGCCGCGCCTCCTCGTGACGGTGTTCCTGTTCTGTGGTGCGGCGGCCGCGATTGCCGGCGGGCTGTTCGCGACCCTGCAGACCTACATCACGCCGGACGCCTTCAGCTTCGACCTCTCGGTGCTGTTCTTCATCGCGATCTTGATCGGCGGGCGCGGCTCGATCCTCGGCCCGATGCTCGGCACGATCATCCTGACGCTCCTGCCGGAGTT
>JAJKJG010000124.1 GCA_021154065.1 Methylobacterium sp. | reverse complement strand
GGAGTGCTAGGATTATAAGCACACCAGAAAAGAGCGTCAAGGACTTTTTTCAAGACCTCGCGCCGTCGTTCCGGAAGCCGCGAAGCGGCTATCCGGGATCCCGTCCGCTCAAGCGTCGAGGCATCCCGGATCGCGCGCGCAGGCCGATGGGCAGTGTCTGACCCAGAGGCGAGGATGGGCGCTAAGCGAACGATGGCTTCGCCCTCAGCTCCTGCCCATGCCGCGTGACTTTGAGGCGATGACCAGCGTAGCCTTCTTCCTGGTGCGTGGCGAGGTGCTCATGAGGCGGCGGGAGGTCATAGCGGGAATGGGGGCCCTCGCCGCTCTCGCACGACCGCTTGCGGCGCGCGCGCAGCAGGCGCGGCGGCTCGGCGTTCTCGTGACCAGCGGCGAAAACGATCCGGAGTGGGGTACCGAGAGAACGGCGTTTCTCGAAGCCATGCAGAGCCTCGGCTGGACCGACGGGGCGAACCTCCGCATCGATTATCGTTTCGCGGCCGGTGACAAGGACCGCCTCGCCGCTGCCAGCAAGGAGTTGGTGACCCTGAAGCCGGACGTGCTCCTCGCCAGGAGCACGATCGCCGTCAGAGCCCTGCTTGCCGAGACCCGCACGATCCCCGTCGTTTTCGTCTCGGCGGCCGATCCGCTCGGCGAGAAGTTCGCCGCAAGCCTGGCTCGGCCGGGCGGCAACGCCACCGGCTTCACCAATGTCGAAGCGACGATGGGCGAAAAATGGCTCGAACTGCTAAAAGAAATTGCGCCCGGCGTGCGTCGGGTCGGAGTCCTGTTCAATCCACAGGTGGCGGTGGCTGGAGGCTCTTTCTTCGTGCAGCCAATCGAGGCTGCCGCTCCGGCCTTCACGCTCAGGTTGGACATCCTTCCGGTCCACTCGGTCGCAGAAATGGAAGAGGCGGTGGCCGCGCTCGCGCGGGAGCCAAACAGCGCCCTCGTGGTGCCGCCTGACGTCTTTATCGTCGCCAACCGCGCATCGATTATCGAGCTCGCGGCCCGTCATCGCCTGCCTGCGGTCTACGCGTTCCGCAACATGGCGGTCGAGGGCGGCCTCATGTCTTACGGGGTAGACGTCGCCGACTTGTATCGACGCTCAGCGGCCTATGTCGACCGCATTCTCCGAGGCGCCCAGCCGGGCGAGCTGCCGATCCAGGCACCGACCAGCTTTGAGCTCGTGCTCAATCTGAAGACCGCCAAGTCGCTCGGCATCGAAGTCTCGCGAGAGTTTCTGCTGCGCACCAACGAGGTGATCGAATGAGGCGGCGGGCCTTCATTTTCGCGAGCGGCTGCGCGCTTCTGCCGAGGGGAGCGCGATCTCAGCATAGGGCGCAGGTCGGTTTCCTTCATCCAGGTTCCGCGGCGGTGGGATCCCGGATCATCGCGGTAAGAGAAGGGCTCGCGAGCGCAGGTGGAACCGCAAGCAACGCGACAATCATCCCATCCCTCGCAGAAGGCCGCAGCGAGCTCCTGCCGCGCCTCGCGGCCGATCTCGCTGCACGGTCCGTCGACGTGATCTGTGCCGTGAGCCCTCCGGCCGTAACAGCTGCGCTGATGAACGCGCCCGGGACAGCCGTGATAGCCATGGACCTCGAGTCCGATCCTGTCGCGAACGGGTGGGTGAATAGCCTGGCCCGACCTGCCGGCAAGCTCAGTGGCGTGTTCCTCGACCTGCCGGACTTCACGGCCAAATGCATGCAGCTCCTCCGTGAGGGCGCTCCGGCGGTTCGCCGGGTCGCAGCCTTATGGCATCCCGCTTCCGGCGAGGTGCAGAAGCGCGCCGCTCAGGCGGCTGCCAGTGCGTTGGGCATCGAGCTCGCGATCATCGAGGTCGCTCAACGATCAGACTTCGAGGGAGCCTTCGCGACAGCTCGGGCCCGCTCGGATGGAATTTTCATGCTGTCCTCGCCGCTGTTCGGGGGATATCCGGAGCCCTTGGCGCAGCTCGCGCTCAAGGCTCGTATGCCGGCCGTGAATCAATTCCCTGATTTTGCGGAGGCTGGTGGCTTTCTCGCTTACGGGCCCGAGCTTCAGGAGCTCTTCCGAAGAACCGGCAGCCTGATCGGCAAGGTCCTGAACGGCGCGACGGTGGGCGATCTGCCGGTCGAACGGCCCACCCGTTTCAAGCTGGTGGTCAACCTGAAGACCGCCGCAGCGCTTGGTCTCGAAGTGCCGGCTTCGTTCCTCGCTCGCGCTGACGAGGTGATCGAGTGACAAGGCGGCAGGCCTTCGGCCGGGACGGGAGGGAGGGTCCTGGTTAGGCCGAGCCCGAAACCGTCCTGCTTCGCGGGGCGGAGGGGAACCCCGGCGCGGTTGACGACCCTTGCGAGCGAGCTGGTCGGGCTTGAGGCACACGAGCCCGCACGCATGTGCCACGAGCTGACCTTCGACCTTTAACGAGCAAAGGTACGATTGAGACATACGGCAGGCGGTTGGGCGGTGTCCGAACCGATCAAGCGTCCCACGGCAAGGCGTGGATGCTCAAGGGGAGTGCCACTGGTGCTGCCGCCGGAAGCGCTAGCAGCGCCAATGAGACCGAACGACCGTGAAGCCACGCCGGTTGCGCCTGTTGCACATGTTCCGACGGCACGCTCGACGTGCTGCGACGAGACGTGTTTAATCCGCAGCGGTTTCAGCGCTGAGTCACGAGAAGGTTTATGTACGATCCAGCAGGTTCTCGGCGGCGCAGCGAGCGGCTGCTGTTCCTCCTGCTTGCCGTGGTGATCTGGCCTTTCATCGCCGTCGGCGTCGTCGCCGGATGGGGGTTCCTCGTCTGGTTCTACTACATGTTCACCGGACCTCCCGGTCCGGTCTGAGGTGCGCCCGATGAGCGCCGCCGACATGCCCTCCCGCCGCGAGCTCCTGGCCGGACGCCTGATCGGGCCGGCGCCGCCGGAGGCGCACGTCTCCAGCCTGGTCGTCCATGTCCGCCCCGCGGGCCTGCCCGGCGTCCGGGCGGCGCTCGCCGCTACGCCCGGCGTGGAGATCCACGCCGAGGCCGGGGGCAAGCTCATCATCACCCTTGAGACCGCCACGGAGGCGGACATCGTCACCCGGATGAACGAGATCTCGCTGCTCGACGGCGTGATGTCGGCCGCGCTTGTGTTTCACCAGTTCGAGGCCGCCGCGGAAACCGAGGCCGCGGCGAAGCAGGGATGATTGCGATGGATCTCTCGCGACGTGCGTTCATCAAGGCCCAGGCCGCCGCTGCGGCCGCCGCCGCCGCCAACGTCACCCTGCCGGCGTCGGCGCAGAACCTGCCTGCCGGGCCCGACGTCCAGCTGCAATGGTCAAAGGCCCCGTGCCGCTTCTGCGGCACCGGCTGCGGCGTCATGGTCGGCGTCAAGGATGGAAAGGTCGTCGCCACGCACGGGGACATGAAGGCGGAGGTCAACCGCGGCCTCAACTGCGTCAAGGGCTACTTCCTGTCGAAGATCATGTACGGCGCCGACCGGCTGACCCAGCCGCTGCTCCGCATGAGGAACGGGCAGTTCGCCAAGGACGGCGAGTTCCAGCCGGTCTCGTGGGATCGCGCCTTCGACGAGATGGCGCGGCAGTTCAAGCGCGTGCTGAAGGAGAAGGGCCCGGACGCGGTCGGCATGTTCGGCTCGGGGCAATGGACGATTTTCGAGGGCTACGCCGCCTCGAAGCTCATGCGGGCGGGCTTCCGCACCAACAACCTCGATCCGAACGCCCGCCATTGCATGGCCTCGGCGGCCGTCGCCTTCATCCGAACCTTCGGCATGGACGAGCCGATGGGGTGCTACGACGACTTCGAGCACGCCGACGCCTTCGTGCTCTGGGGCTCGAACATGGCGGAGATGCACCCGATCCTATGGAGCCGGGTGACCGACCGCCGGCTGTCCGCCCCGCACGTGCGGATCGCGACGTTGTCGACCTACGAGCACCGCTCGACCGACCTGTCGGACGTGCCGATCATCTTCAAGCCCGGTACCGACCTCGCGATCCTGAACTACATCGCGAACTACATCATCCAGACCGGCGCGGCGAAGCGCGACTTCGTCGACAAGCACTGCAACATCCGGATGGCCAACACCGACATCGGCTACGGCCTGCGGCCGGAGCACGTGCTCGAGCAGCGGGCCCAGCACGCCAACGACGCGCAGGTCTCGCACCCATCCGATTTCGAAGCCTACGCGAAGCTCATGGCCGAATACACAGCCGACAAGGTGTCCGAGCTCGCGGGGGTGCCGAAGACGACACTGGAAAGGCTCGCCAAGCTCTACGCCGACCCGAAGACCAAGGTGATGTCGCTCTGGACGATGGGGTTCAACCAGCACGTCCGCGGCGTGTGGGCGAACCACATGGTCTACAACCTCCACCTCCTGACCGGGAAGATAGCGGAGCCCGGCAACAGCCCGTTCTCGCTCACCGGGCAGCCGTCCGCCTGCGGCACGGCGCGCGAGGTCGGCACCTTCTCGCATCGCCTTCCGGCCGACATGCTGGTCGCCAACCCCGAGCACCGCAAGCACGCCGAGCACACCTGGAAGCTCCCGGAGGGCCTCCTGTCCGGCAAGGTCGGCTACCACGCCGTGCAGCAGGACCGCATGCTCAAGGACGGCAAGCTCAACGCCTACTGGATCATGTGCAACAACAACCTCCAGACGGCGCCAAACACCAACAACGAGACCTATCCGGGCTACCGCAACCCCGCGAACTTCGTCGTGGTCTCCGACCCCTATCCGACCGTCACGGCGATGGCGGCCGACCTCATCCTGCCGACCGCGATGTGGGTCGAGAAAGAAGGCGCCTATGGGAACGCCGAGCGGCGGACCCACTTCTGGCACCAGCTCGTCGAGGCGCCGGGCGAGGCGCGGTCCGACCTGTGGCAGTTGATTGAGTTCTCCAGACGCTTCACCACCGACGAGGTCTGGCCGGAGGACATCCTCGCCAAGGCGCCCGAATACCGCGGCAAGACGCTGTTCGATGTCCTTTACGCCAATGGCGAAGCCAACAAGTTCCCCCTCGCCGAGGCCGACCCTGGCTACGAGAACCACGAGGCGAAGCATTTCGGGTTCTACGTCCAGAAGGGGCTGTTCGAGGAATATGCCTCCTTCGGCCGCGGGCACGGCCACGACCTCGCGCCCTTCGACACCTACCACCAGGTGCGCGGCCTGCGCTGGCCCGTGGTCGACGGCAAGGAAACCCTGTGGCGCTATCGCGAGGGCCACGACCCGTACGTCGAGAAAGGGGCTGGGCTGCAGTTCTACGGCAACCCCGACAAGAAGGCGAACCTGATCGCGGCGCCGTACGAGCTGCCGGCGGAGTCGCCGGACCAGGAGTTCGACCTCTGGCTCGTCACCGGGCGAGTGCTGGAGCACTGGCATTCCGGCTCGATGACGCTGCGCGTCCCCGAGCTCTACAAGGCCTTCTCGGGCGCCGTGCTGTTCATGCACCCCGACGACGCGGCGAAGCGCGGGCTGCGCCGGGGCCAGGAGGTGAGGATCGCCTCGCGACGCGGCGAGATCCGCTCCCGCGTCGAGACGCGCGGGCGCAACAAGATGCCGCCCGGCGTCGTCTTCGTGCCGTTCTTCGACGCAAGCCAGCTCATCAACAAGGTGACGCTCGACGCCACCGACCCGATCTCGAAGCAGACCGACTTCAAGAAATGCGCCGTGAAGGTCGTGGCCGCGGCGGTCGCCGAGAACGCCCCCGCCGCGGCGCCGGCCCGGGGGACCGTGCGATGAGGCGGCCGGTCCTGCTCTCGCTCGTCGCAGCGTTGCCCTGCCTGTTTGCGGGAGCGCTTTGGGCGCAGCAGATCGGCGGTCCCGGCCGCGACGCCCCTCGTCTCAAGGGTCCGGAGCCGTTCACGCGCGAGGCGCCGGCGCCGCCGATGCAACAACAGGTCACCGACGACGTCCGCCGGCGCCGCAACTACCCCGACCAGCCCCCGCTCATCCCGCACTCCATCGAGGGCTACGCGCTCGATCTCAATGCCAACAAGTGCCTGGCCTGCCACTCGCGCAAGTTCACCGAGCAGAGCCAGGCGCCGATGATCAGCGTCACCCACTACCAGGACCGTGACGGCAACTTCCTCGGCGGCGTGTCGCCGCGACGCTACGTCTGCCTTTCCTGCCACGTCCCGCAGACGGCTGCGGCGCCCCTGGTGGAGAACCGGTTCACCGACATGGACGCGATGGCCGAGCCCGATCGGCGAGGTCGCTGACATGACGACCGTTGTCACGCGGGTTCTCGGCCACTCGCGGCTGCGCGACTGGATCCGGCAAGCCTTCTCGCCGGCGCGCACGCTCAGCCTCGCCTTCCTGACGCTCGGCGGGTTCGTCGCCGGCGTGTTCTTCTGGGGCGGCTTCAACACCGTCCTGGAAGCCACCAACACCGAGAAGTTCTGCGTGAGCTGCCACGAGATGAAGACCAACGTCTTCGAGGAGCTGAAGGGCACGATCCACTTCACCAACCGCTCGGGCGTGCGCGCGACCTGCCCGGACTGTCACGTGCCGCACAGCTGGACCAATAAGATTGCCCGCAAGATGCAGGCCTCGAAGGAGGTGTGGGGCCACATCTTCGGCTCCATCGATACGCGGGACAAGTTCCTGGCGCTGCGCAAGCACCTCGCCGAACGCGAGTGGGAGCGCATGAAGGCGAACGACTCGCTCGAATGCCGCAATTGCCACAGCAGCGAATCCATGGACCTGACGAAGCAGAACCCGCGCGCGGCCCAGGCGCACGAGCGCTCCCTCTTCAGCGGCGAGAAGACCTGCATCGACTGTCACAAGGGCATCGCCCACAAGCTGCCGAACATGTCCGGGGTCCCGGGATGGCAATGATGCACCGGGGTATTTCCGCGCAGGGCGCGTTGGCCCGGCTTTGCCTGGCCGCCGGGGCCTGGGGAGCAGCAGCGGATGATCGCTCCGGCGGCGGCTCAGCCCGCGCAGCCGGCAGCACGCTCGCGGCCGGTTCCGGACGCCGAGACCTTTCTGCGGCTGGCGCACAGCGCCGCGGTCCTGCAAGCCCAGGCGGCCGAGCTCGCGGCCTCGCGCGACACCCGGCCGGAGGTCCGCGCGTTTGCCAGGCGAATGGCCGAGTTCCGCCGCGAGCAGATCGCAAGCCTGCTGTCCGCCGCCCGCGCGCGAACGCTGGCTGTTTCGCCGGTACCCGCGCTCGAGCACAAGGTCATCCTGGAGAACCTGGAGCCGCTCGATTCGCTGGAGCTCAGCCGGCGCTACGCGGAGGTTCAAGTCCAAGCCCTGGAACAGGAGATGGCGGCGTACGCGCAAGCCGAGAGCTCGCCGGATGGATGGGTCGCCGCCGTCGCGCGGGACAGCAAGGCTCGATTGCAAGGCCTACTCGACGAAGCTCGCCAGGTCCGGCACGCAGTTGGTCCTTGACGAGGCAACGCTCCCCGAATGGCCAGCAAGGACTGCGTCCTTGAGATCGGCCGCGTCGCCGGAGCCCCGCGACCTCGGGCACCTAAATTCAGAGATGGCCTAGAAAGCCTCCGTGAGGACGCCAACCTCGTATCGCTGATTTTCCCTGGCTGGGGCAACTCGGGTGGTGGCGATGGAGAGCACGATCGAGATTGGCGCTCATCCGAACGTCACCGACAATCGGATCATCTCCGAACGAAGGCGGTCTGCCGCAGCTGCAGGAACTTCTACAGCGCGGCTGAGGCGCGTATAGCTCGGCGGATTATCACTCGCCTATGGACCCCTCCCATGTGGCCCGACGCCCGGCTTCTCGACCTCCTCGGCATCGAGCATCCCATCATCCAGGCCCCGATGGCCGGAGCAGTGTCGCCCGAGATGGTGATCCAAGTCTCGGAAACAGGTGGGCTGGGCTCGCTGCCATGCGCCATGCTCACGCCGGATCAGGCGCGCAACGATCTCGGCGTGATCCGGCAGAGGACCTCACGGCCGGTCAATCTGAACTTCTTTTGCCATACGCCGTCGCGCTCCGACCCGGCCAGGGAAGCCCGATGGCGGGACCGGCTCAGGCCCTACTACGCCGAGCTTGGAATCGACGCGGAGGCGCCAAACCCTGCGGCCATCCGGAACCCCGTTCGACGATGCTTTTTGCCGGGGTGTCGAGGAGTTCCAGCCCGAGGCCGTCAGCTTCCATTTCGGGTTGCCCGCCTCTGACTTGCTCGAGCGCGTGAAGGCGACCGGCGCCCGGGTTCTCTCGTCCGCAAACTCGGTCCGGGAGGCGCGTTGGCTGGAGGAGCGAGGCTGTGATGCGATCATCGCCCAAGGGTTCGAGGCCGGTGGCCATCAGGCGATGTTCCTGAGCCACAACGTCGACACCCAGGTGGGCACGATGGCACTCGTGCCGCAGATCGCCGATGCCGTGAAGGTGCCGGTCATCGCGGCAGGGGGCATCGCCGACGGGCGCGGCATCGCCGCCGCATTCGCGTTGGGCGCCTCGGGCGTGCAGATCGGCACGGCCTACCTCCTTTGCCCTGAGGCCACGATCAGGCCCGTGCACCGCGAGGCGCTGCTGAGCGCGCACGAGAATGAAACGGCTCTGACCAACGTCTTCACGGGACGGCCCGCGAGAGGGATCATGAACCGCGCCATGCGCGAGATCGGTGCGATATCGGACACCGCCCCGGATTTCCCGCTCGCTGCGACGGCCTTAGCGCCGCTGCGGACGAAAGCCGAAGCAGCGGGCCGGGATGACTTCACCGCGCTCTGGGCCGGTCAAGCGTTCCGTCTTGCGAAGGAGATGTCGGCAAGAGACCTCACGACCATGCTGGCTCGCGACGCACAAAAGCGGTTGGAACGCGGGGCTGCGCAAGGGTAAGCCACCGCACCGGTCGAGGAGGGTTCCGGTGGATCTAGCGCGCCTCGCGGCCGACGGCATCGTCTCCGCTTCCGCCGACGCGGTGGTGGCGGCCGATCGATCTGGGATCATCCGCCTCTGGAACCCCGGCGCAGAGCGGATTTTCGGACACCGCGCCGGCGAGGCGGTCGGGCAGTCGCTCGACCTGATCATCCCCGAGCGCCTGCGGACCGCTCACTGGAAGGGCTGGCGGCGGGTCGTCGAGACCGGCCGGAGCCGGTACGGCGACGGGGATCTTCTCTCGGTGCCGGCCATCCGCAAGGACGGCGAGCGGATCTCGGTCGAGTTCACGATCGTGCCGCTCAAGGACGAGATCGGCCGCATGGTCGGCATGGCGGCGCTCATGCGCGACGTGACGGAGCGGTTCGAGGAGATGAAGGCGCTTCGTCGGCAGCTGGCTGCCGCCGCTGAGCGTGCTGCGAGCGAGTGAGATGCCGCACCCGTTCTTCACGATCGAGCATTCGACACGCCCCGGCAAGCGTCATGAGCCGTCGATCATGTCTTGAGATCGTCCGGCACCTTGCCGCCGCTCGCCGCAAGCTTGGTCATGACCTGCTTGTGCAGCCAGATGTTCATGGCTGAGGAGTCGTCCGTGTCGCCGGCGTAACCCAGCTCCTTGGCGAGCTCCCTGCGCGCGGCGAGGCTGCTGTCGAGATCGAGAAGCTTCATCAGGTCGACGATCGAGCGGCGCCAATCGAGCTTCTGCTTGTTTTGCGCGGCGCGCTCCGTCAGCACGGCCTCGACGTCGACCTGCGAGATCGGCGCGCTCGCCGCCGGCGCCGCTCCGGCCGTCGGTTTCGGCGGCGACGCGCCGGCGGGCGCGCCTGGCGACGAAGGTGCGGCCGGACTTGCCGGCGCCGCCTCCTTGGCTTTCGCCGAACCGAAGATCGCGTCCTTGATCTTTCCGAAGATGCTCATGGTGTCCTCCCTCAGGCGCGGGTCGCGCCACCGGTTCCCAAGGCGCCGGCGATCTCCGCAAGCGTGGCCTTTTCGGCATCGCTGACCGCAACGCCGCCGAAGCCGAGGAATCCGCCTTCGTTTCCAGCCTCGGCGGCTTTCTGGGCAACCTCCCGAAGCCACGCCTTGAAGGCGCCGGCGTCCTGCGGCGCCTTCTGGTCGAGGAGCGCGGAGACGGCCCGCAACTCGCCGATCGCCTTTGCTTTCACCTCAGGCATCTTCGCGCCCTTGAACTGCGATTGGATGTGCTGCTGCACCGCGGTTCGCGTGGCGGAATCGGAGAAGCCCTCCGCCACCGCTTTCACCAGCGGACTGGCTTGCGCATTCTGCTTTGCCTCGACAAGGGCCCAGCCGCCGGCCATCCCTTCCTTCAGCAGCCCCCACACGCCGCTCGGGTCGGCTGCCGTGATCGCCATCCCGACCAGGAGGGGACTGGCGACGACCCGCGCCCATTCCTCCGGCGTGAAGCTCGTCTTGTCGGCCATCGCTCGTCTCCAGGGTAAGGATGCCCAAGCCGTCGCGAGGGCTCGATCTCGCCGAGACCGCCGCCGGCCTACGTGCTCACGGTCAGACCGGCTATTTGGTTTCGAGTGCTTCCAGGGATGAGCGCACCGCCATGCGGCAGGCGGGAGCTCGGCGAGTTCGTGAACACACAACCGGGGACGTGCGGGCAAGTTCCGACAAGGCGCAGCCGCCTTTCGCTTCGCGACGTTGCATGCTTCACTGGCCTCTAGGCGGGTGCGAGAGGGGCTCGATGAAGCGGCGGGAGGTCGTCAAGGGACTCGTGACCGCTGCGGCGGTTAGGAGCATTCCGCCCGCGCTCATCGCCCGCGCCGACGAGGTCGTCGAATGAGCCGGCCGGAGGCACCGGCGGATGCCGGCGAGGCAAACGCGTGAGGCGGCGCCGGAGCGTCGAGCGTGAACCCGCTGCCGCAAGCGCGCCGTCGGCGCGCGAGCTCGCGCTTGCCGAGCAGCTTGCGGCGACGGGCGAGATCCTGCGCATCGTCTCGACGATGGGACCGGGCTCGCGCGTGGAGCCCGTTCTGGAGGCGATCGTCGCGACCGCGGCGCGCCTCTGCGGGGCAGAGTTTGCGCTTGCCTACGTGCGCAAGGCGGACGGGCTCTACCACACGGTCGCAGCGAACCGGGCCGATGCCGAGCTCGTCAGGTATGCCGTCGAGCACCCGCTTTCGCCGGGGCCGGGATCGCTGATCGGCCGCGCGACCTTGGAGGGCGGCCCCGTCCACGTCGAGGACTGCCTCGCCGATCCGGACTACGCCTACCCCGAGTTCCAGCGCATCGGACGTTTTCGCACCATGCTCGGCGTGCCGCTGATGCGCGACGGGTTGGCCGTCGGCGCGCTCGGGCTCCTGCGCAGCACCGTCTCGCCGTTCTCGCAGGCCCAGATCGAGCTCGTGACCACGTTCGCCGATCAGGCGGTGATCGCGATCGAGAACGTGCGGCTGTTCCAGGAGGTCCGCGCGCGGACGGACGAGCTCGGCGAGGCGCTGCGGCAGCAGACCGCGACCGCCGACGTTCTCAAGGTCATAAGCCGCTCGACGTTCAACCTCGAGGCTGTCCTCGACACGCTCGTCGAGTCGGCGACGCGGCTCTGCGACGCCGACCATTCCTGGCTCTTCCTGCGCGACGGCAATTTCTTCCGCTGGGCGGCGAGCTTCGGTCACGGCACCGAGGTCCACGAAAGGATCAAGGCCTACTTCAAGCCGCTCGAGGTTCCGGTCGACCGCGGCAGCATCACCGGTCGTGCCGCCCTCGAAGGCCGCCTGGTGCACGTGCCCGACGTTCTCGCCGATCCGGACTACACCTGGAGCGAGGCGCAGCATATCGGCGGCTATCGGGCAGCCATCGGCGTGCCGCTGTTCCGGGAAGGAACCGTCATCGGCGTCATCTTCGTCGCGAAATGCCTGCCTGAGCCCTTCAGCGCGAGCCAGATGGAGCTCGTGACGACGTTTGCCGACCAGGCCGTGATCGCGATCGAGAACGTGCGCCTCTTCGACGAGGTGCAGGCGCGCACGCGCGAGCTCGAGGAGGCGCTCGAGTACCAGACTGCGACCGGCGACGTGCTCAACGTCATCAGCCGCTCGCCGGCTCAGATCCAGCCGGTTCTCGACGCGATCGTGGAAACGGCTCGCCGCCTCTGTGACGCCTACGACGCCGTCATCCTGCTGCGGGAAGGCGAGTTCCTTTCGGTCGCCTCGCATCGCGGCCCCATTCCGGTCGACATCGCGAAGTGGCCGATCTCACGCGGCTGGGTGACCGGACGGGCGATCGTCGACGGCAAGCCGATGCACGTCGCCGACCTCCAAGCGGCCGCGGAGGAGTTCCCGGACGGGCACGCGATGGCCATGAGGCAGGGCCACCGAACGCTTCTCGCCACGCCCCTGCTGCGGGAGGAGGTTGCGATCGGCGCAATCGTCATTCGCCGGACGGAGGTCCGGCCATTCTCCGAGAAGCAGATCGCCGTGCTCCAGACCTTCGCCGACCAGGCCGTCATCGCGATCGAGAATGCGCGCCTGTTCGAGGAAGTCCAGACGCGCACCGCCGAGCTGCAGGAATCCCTCGAATATCAGACCGCGACGAGTGAAGTGCTCAATGTGATCAGCCGCTCGCCATCCGACATCCAGCCGGTGCTCGATGCGATCGCCGAAACGGCGCAGCGCTTATGCCAGGCAGAGAACGTCTTCATCATGCGGAAAAGGAACGGGCTCTTCCATTTGGCGTCACATCGGAATGCCTCGCCCGAGCAGGTTGAGTTCCTGACCGATCACCCCCTCACGCCAGATCGCGGTTCGGTCTGCGGCCGGGTTGCCCTCGAGCGACGCACAATTCATCTGCCCGACTGCCTCGCCGATCCGGAATATGAGCTGCGGCAAAGCCAGAAACTCGGGAACTATCGGGCCACGCTCGGCATCCCGCTGCTGCGCGACGGCTTCGTCTTGGGGGTCATCATTCTGACTCGCAGCGCGGTGCATTCTTTCGCCGAGAAGCAGATCGAGCTCGTCGAGACCTTCGCCGACCAGGCGGTCATCGCGATCGAAAACGTTCGACTGTTCGATGAGGTCAATGCTCGCACGGCCGAGCTGGCGGAAGCTCTCGGCTATCAGACCGCAACGAGCGACGTGCTCAATGTGATCAGCCGCTCTCCCTCCGAGTTGCAACCGGTTCTTGAAGCAATTGTCCAGACGGCAGCGGGGCTCTGCTCGGCCGAATACGCCTTCATTGCAAAATGCGACGGTGAGATTTGCGAGCTCGTTGCGGCGAACCGAATGCAGGCCGAGCACATACAGTATCTTGCCAGGAAGCCGATCGCGATCGACCGTGGGTCCGTCACCGGCCGCGTCGCTCTCGAGCACAGCACTGTTCACATCGTCGATGTGCTCGCCGATCCGGACTTCAAACACCTCGAATGGCAGCGTGTGGGGCGGCAGCGCACGGTTCTCGGTGTGCCGCTGATGCGGGAGGGCGTGCTGCTCGGTGCCATTCTTCTGGCGCGGACCGAGGTTGCGCCGTTCAGTGACAAGCAGATCGAACTCGTCACCACCTTCGCGGACCAGGCCGTCATCGCGATCGAGAATGCGCGCCTGTTCGAGGAGGTCCAGACGCGCACCGCCGAGCTCACCGAGGCGCTGGAGCAGCAAACGGCGACGTCCGAGGTGCTGCAAGTCATCAGCCGCTCGGCCTTCGACCTGCAGACGGTGCTCGATACGCTCGTCCAATCGGCAGCGCGATTGGGCGACGCCGATATCGGGACCATCACGCGTCAGCGGGACGGCTCGTTCTTCCGCGAGGCGCTGTACGGCTTCTCGGACGAGTTCATCGAATACGTCCGGGCGATTCCGGTTCGGCCGGAGAAGGGAAACATCTCGGGTCGAGCCTTGCTGGAAGGCAAGATCGTTCAGATCGAGGACGTGGAGCGGGACCCGGATTACACCTGGGACGAAGCGAAACGGACCGGCCGATATCGCACCCTGCTCGGGGTCCCGTTGGTGCGCCACGGCAAGCCGATCGGCGTCATGGCGCTCGGACGCCGCGAGGTTCGGCCCTTCAATCAGCGGGAGATCGACCTCGTCACCACCTTCGCGGATCAGGCGGTGATCGCGATCGAGAACGTGCGCCTCTTCGACGAAGTCCAGGCACGCACTCGCGACCTCGAGGAGCTGTTGCAGCAGCAAACCGCGACGGCGGAGGTTCTGAAGGTCATCAGCCGCTCGACCTTCGAGCTCCAGCCCGTGCTCGACACGCTCGTCGAATCGGCAGCGCGGCTGTGCGAGGCCGACATGGCGGCCGTCGCTCGCCAGACCGGCACGGCCTTCCACTACGCTGCGACGTTCGGCTACTCGCCGGAGCTGAAGGCGTACCTGGTCGGCATCCCGCATACGCCGGGCGCGGGCAGCATCATCGGGCGGACGCTGGAAGGGGGCAGCACGGTTCACGTCGCCGACGTCCTGGCGGACCCGAACTACCGCCTGCGCGACGTCCAGGAGAAGGCCGGCTACCGCACCGTTCTGTGCGTGCCGCTGCTGCGCGAGCGCACCCCGATCGGCGTCGTCGTGCTGACGCGCCGTGCGGTGCGGCCTTTCACGGACAAGCAGATCGAGCTCGTCACGACCTTCGCCGACCAGGCGGTGATCGCGATCGAGAATGTGCGCCTGTTCGACGAGGTCCAGGCAAGAACGGGCGAGCTCGCGAAGTCCGTCGGCGAACTGCAGGCGCTCGGCGAGGTCAGCCAAGCCGTCAACTCGACCCTGGACCTTGAGACGGTTCTCAAGACGATCGTCGCCAAGGCGGTGCAGCTCTCGGCGACCGATGCGGGCGCGATCTACGTTTTCAGCAAGCTGCGTCAGAAGTTTCGCCTGCGCGCCACCTACGGCATGAGCGATGCGATGATCGCGGAGATCGGCAAGCAGGGCGGCGTTCGGCTTGGCGAATCCTATATCGGAGCCGCGGCCGAGAGCGGCCAGGCCGTGCAAGTGCCGGATCTCATGACCGAGGCGGCCTCGCCGATGCGAGACCTCATCCTCGGCGCAGGCTATCGCGGGCTCCTGGCCGTTCCGCTCCTGAGACCCGGCGGAATCGTCGGCGCCCTGGTGGTGCGCCGCAAGGAACCGGGTGCGTTTCCGGCCTCGACGATCGATCTCCTCCAGACTTTTGCCGCTCAATCCGTCGTTGCCATCCAGAACGCCCGCCTGTTCGAGGATGTCGAAGCGCGAACCCGGGAACTGGCGAAATCGCTGGAGGAGCTCAGGGCGGCGCAAGAGCGGCTGATCCAGACCGAGAAGCTCGCCTCGCTTGGCCAGCTGACCGCCGGCATCGCGCACGAGATCAAGAACCCGCTGAACTTCGTCAACAACTTCGCCGCGCTTTCGATAGAGCTCATCGATGAGCTCAAGGATGCGATCCGCTCGACGCCGCCCGATGAGGAGCAGGCGGCGGAATTGATGGCGCTGCTTGCCGGCAACCTCGGCAAGGTGGTCCAGCACGGCAAGCGCGCCGATTCGATCGTCAAGAACATGCTGCTGCACTCGCGCGCCGGATCCGGCGAGCGCAGGGTTGCGGACATCAACCTGCTCGTCGAGGAGAGTCTCAATCTCGCCTATCACGGGGCGCGCGCCGAGAAGCAGGGCTTCAACGTCACCATCGAGCGCTCCCTCGATCCCTCCGCCGGCGAGGTCGATGTGCTGCCCCAGGAGATCACCCGGGTGTTCCTCAACCTGATATCGAACGGCTTCTACGCGACGGTGAAGCGCAAGGAGCGGGCGAGCGCTGCCTACGAGCCCATCCTTCTGGCGGCGACGCGGAACCTTGGCGACCGCGTCGAAATCCGCATACGGGACAACGGCACCGGCATACCGCCCGAGGTCAAGGAAAAGATGTTCGACCCCTTCTTCACGACGAAGCCCGCCGGAGAGGGGACGGGCCTCGGGCTCTCCCTCAGCCATGACATCGTCGTGAAGCAGCATCGCGGCTCGATCGAGGTCGATACCAGCCCCGGCGAGTACACCGAGTTCAGAATTGTCCTTCCGCGCGCGGCCGCCTCGCCCGCGAACGATGAGGTGAAGCGGTGAGCGTGCTGATCCTCGTCGTCGACGACGAGCCCGACGTCGAGCTGCTGGTTCGGCAGCGGTTCCGGCAGGATGTCAGGGCCGGGCGCTTCGCGATGGAGTTCGCTCAATCCGCCGTCGCGGCGCTGCCGCGCATCACCAGCATCACAGGCGCGCCCCTGATCCTGATCCTGTCCGACATCAACATGCCGGGGATGAGCGGCCTCGAGCTGCTGCCGAGGGCCCGGGCCGCGCCGGACGTTCCGGTCATCATGATCACCGCCTATGGCGATGACGACACGAAGCGCAAGGCGCTCGAAGGCGGCGCCGAGTCCCTGCTGACGAAGCCGATCGACTTTGCCGCCTTGCGCGACGAGATCGAAGCACGGCTCGGGCAAGTCGGATGAGCGCGAAAATCCTCGTCGTCGACGACGAGCCCGACCTCGAAGGGCTGATCCTGCAGAAGTTCCGGCGGCAGATCCGGGATGGCAGCGTCAGCTTCCTCTTCGCCCGCGACGGCGTCGAGGCCTTGAGCATGCTCGACGGCAACCGCGACGTCGACATGGTGCTCAGCGACATCAACATGCCGCGCATGGACGGGCTGTCCTTGCTCGGAAAGCTCCAGGAAAGCGACGACAACCTCTCGACCGTGATCGTCTCCGCGTATGGCGACATGGCGAATATCCGGACGGCGATGAACCGCGGCGCGTTCGATTTCGTGACGAAGCCAATCGACTTCGTCGATCTCGAGACGACGATCGCCAAGACCATCCGGCATGTCGGCATCCTGCGCGAGGCGCGGCGCCGGCAGCTTGCCGCCGAGCGCGCGCACGCGTCGCTGTCGCGCTACTTTTCGCCCAATCTCGCCGAAAGGCTGGCGTTGGATGGCGAGACCATCGATCTCGGCGGGCAGCGCCGCGAGATCGCGACGCTGTTCACCGACATCACCGGCTTCACGACGCTCGTCGAGACGCTCGACCCCGAGGTGCTGGAGCCGCTTCTGAACGACTACCTCGCCGGCATGACCGAGGTCGTCTTCGCCCATGACGGCACCGTCGCAAAGATCGTCGGGGACGCGCTGCACGTGCTGTTCGGCGCGCCGGGCGAGCAGCCCGACCATGCGACGCGGGCGGTCATGTGCTCGCTCGCGCTCGACGCGTTCGCGCGCGAGTTCCGCCAGGCCTGGAGCGAGCGCGGCGTTGCCTTGGGGGCGACGCGGATCGGCGTTCATGCCGGACCGGCGATCGTCGGCAATTTCGGCGGCAGCCGCTTCTTCGAATACACGGCCTACGGCGACACCATCAACGTCGCTGCTCGTCTCGAATCGGTGAACAAGCAGCTCGGCACGTCGATCTGCGTCAGCCACGACGTCGCGGCACGGGCCGAGGGCTTTGTCGGCCGCCCGATCGGCGATCTCATGCTGAAGGGCCGATCGGAGCCGATCCGTGCCCTGGAGCCGCTGACGCCCGTCGAATACGCCGAGCCCGGGACAGGCACTTACCTCAAGGCCTTCGCCATGATGGAAGCCGGCGATCCTGGCTCGATCTCGGCCTTCGCCGGCCTGGTCGGCAGCCGCGGCGCCGACCAGCTTGCGAGCTTTCACCTCAAGCGTCTCCTGAACGGCGCCACCGGCAGCCGCATAGGGCTCGACTAAGCGCACGCCCGCGTGCCGTCGGCCTGCTTCATCGTTCACGCAGGCGTGCCGATCCGCTTTGCTCGCTCGTGAAGAAAGCTTCGAGATACGGCAGCACCTCGCGGACCGTCGCGGCAGCCGGCGTCGGCAACGGCGGCGAGGCGGTCGCAAAGGCCGGTTCGCGGCGCAGATGCGCGACCAGCGCCTTCACCATCGGGATCATCGGGTGGCGGTTGATCGCCTCGACAAGGGCCTGGATGCGAGGATCGTCGCGGCCGCTCGCGGCGACCGCGATGACGGCTTCGGGCACGAGGTTTGCAAGCCCGCAGATCGAGCCCGCGGCTCCCGCCGCGCAGGCTCGTCCGAGATAGGTTTCGTCGCCGACCAGAATCGCGAGGTCGCCGTGCGCCTCGATCAGGCGCATCGAGGCCTGCGCGTCGGCAGCGCTGTCCTTCACCCCCGTGATCGCCGCCGGAAAGGCGGTCCGCAGGCGGGCGATCAGCTCGATGGAGAGCGAAACACCGGTGAGGCTCGGAATGTGGTACAGGATCACGTCGCGAAGGCCCTCGCCGACGCTGCCGAGCACCTCCGCGAACCAGGCGAAAACGGCCTCGTCGGGGACCGGCCGGAAGTAGAATGGCGGCGCCAGGAGCACCGCCTTCGCCCCCCTTCGCAGCGCCGCTCTCGTGCTCTCGGCCGCCTCCTCGACCGAGCAGGCGATCACACCCTCGACGAGCTTTTCCGGCGCTATGCCGGCCCGCACGAGCCCGGTCGCCGTCGCCTCGCGCTCGCTTGGCGGAACGGAGGGACCCTCCCCGGTCGTGCCGAAGAGCGTCACGGAGGTGCAGCCGCGCCCGAGCAGATCCGTCGCGTGGGCGGCAAGCGCTTCGATGTCGACCTTGCGGTCGCGCCCGAACGGGGTCACCAGAGCCGGACTGACGCCGAAGCGCAACGTATCGCCCAAACGAGGTCCCCCAATCCGCACCAGCCCGATTGACCCGTACTGTGGGCTGGCGCTTAATCCCTGACAAGGACCGGCGAACGGCCGGCCCACGCAAACGAACGCAGGAGGACACGCATGCTCGACAAGGACGCCCTTACCCGCCGCGCATTCCTCGCCGGCTCGACCGCGGCAGTCGGCTTTGCCGGCAGCTCGCCGGCCTTCGCCGACGTCGCCTGGAAGAAGTTCGCCGGCACGACGCTCGAGGTGAACCTGATCAAGGGGCCGCGCGGCGACCTCCTGCAGCGTCACGCGGCGGAGTTCACCGAGCTCACCGGCATCAAGGTGCTGTCCGAGGTCATTCCCGAGCAGCAGCAGCGGCAGAAGGCTGTCATCGAGCTGACCTCCGGCCGCCCGAGCTTCGACGTCGTGCATGTGAGCTACCACGTGCAGAAGCGCCAGTTCGAGAAGGCCGGCTGGCTCGCCGACCTGACGCCCTACCTGAAGGACCAGAACCTCACCGCGCCCGACCTCGTCGAGGGCGACTTCTCGCCCGGCGGGCTTCAGTTCGCCAAGAACGACAAGGGCGAGCTGCACTCGCTGCCGTGGTCGGTCGATTACTTCATCCTCTACTGGAACAAGGAAATTTTCCAGAAGAAGGGCGCGGCGCTGCCCGAGACGCTCGAGGACATGGCGAGCCTCGCCGAGAAGCTCACCGACCCGAAGGAGGGGATCTACGGTTTCGTCGGGCGCGGCCTGCGCAACGCCAACATGACGCTGTGGACCAACTTCTTCCTCAACTACGGCGGCGAGTTCCTCGACGCCAAGGGCAACATCCAGACCGACGGGCCGGAGGCGATCGAGGCGACGAAGCTCTACCAGCGCCTCCTGACGAAGCCCGCCCCTCCCGGCGTCGCCGGGTTCAACTGGATGGAGTCGATGGCGTCCTTCACGCAGGGCCGCGCCGCGATGTGGATCGACGGCGTCGGCTGGGCGCCGCCGGTCGAGGATCCGAACGCGTCGCGCGTCGTCGGCAAGGTCGGCTACGCCCTCGTCCCCAAGGGGCCGAAGGGTCAATACTCGGCGACCTACGGCGACGGCATCGGCATTACGCAGGCGAGCAAGAACAAGGAGGCCGCCTATCTCTACTGCCAGTGGGCGGTGTCGAAAGCGATGGGCGCGCGCCT
Source organism: Methylobacterium sp. (assembly GCA_021154065.1). Next base: position 9,660 of record JAJKJG010000124.1, on the reverse strand, counting down.
GCTCCAGGCCGGCGGCGGCGTGCCGTTCCGCGCGTCGATCCTCAACGACGAGGGTGTCCGCAGCGGCGTCAAGATGCCGCCCGAATGGCTGCAATCGGTGATCGGATCGGCGAAGATCTCGAAGCTCGGCCTGCCGGTGATCGTTCCGGTGGCGGAGTTCCGCGACCTCGTCGGCGCCGCGGTCACGGCGACGCTGTCCGGGGCCGATCCCGCGACGGAGCTGAAGAAGGCGAACGACCAGTTCCGGCCGATCCTGGAGCGCAGCGAGAAGGCGTGAGCGAGATCGCCGCGAGCGAGCCGGCCGGGATCGGCCGGCCCGCCGCCACGGGCGCCGAGCGCGCCTGGCGGCCGCCGTCCTATTGGCCCTTCGTCGTGCCTGCGGTGATCGTCGTGCTCGCCGTCATCGTATTCCCGTGGGTGTTCACGCTGTGGATGAGCGTCCATGAATGGAAGATCGGCGCGCCGACGACGTATGTCGGCGTCGCCAACTATCTGAGGCTGCCGAACGACCCGCGCTTCGTCGAGGCGGTCTGGCACACGCTCGTCTACACGGTCCTGTCGGTGCTGCTGCCGCTCGTTCTCGGCACGTTCGCGGCCATCGTCTTTCATGCCCGCTTCCCGATGCGCGGCTTCCTGCGAGGCCTGTTCATCCTGCCGATGATGGCGACGCCGGTTGCGATCGCGCTCGTGTGGACGATGATGTTCCACCCGCAGCTCGGCGTGCTCAACTACCTTCTGTCCCTCGTCGGCATCCCGCCGCAGCTCTGGGTGTTTCACCCCGCAACCGTGATCCCCTCGCTTGTTCTCGTCGAGACCTGGCAATGGACGCCGCTCGTCATGCTGATCGTGCTCGGCGGCCTCGCGGCGATCCCGGCCGAGCCCTATGAGAGCGCGCTGATCGACGGCGCCTCGATCTGGCAGGTGTTCCGCTACATCACGCTGCCGCTGATCACGCCGTTCCTGTTCATCGCCGCGATGATCCGGATGATCGACGCGGTGAAGAGCTTCGACATCATCTACGCCATCACGCAGGGCGGTCCGGGCTCGGCGTCGGAGACGATCAACCTCTATCTCTACAGCGTCGCCTTCACCTATTACGACGTCGGCTACGCCTCGGCGATCGCCGTCGTGTTCTTCGCCCTCATCGTCGTGCTCGCGGCGATGCTGCTCTATTTGCGTCAGCGCACGCAATGGAGCGAGATCCAGGCCGGCGCATGAGCCCGCGGCAGATCCTCGGCAAGCTCGGCCTTGCCTTCGCGGTCGTCGTCATCGTCTCGCCGGCGATCCTGTTCTTCATCTGGATGCTGTCGCTCTCGGTCAAATACGAGATCGACAACGCCGCCTATCCGCCGATCTTGATTCCCGAGCGCTTCGCCTGGAAGAACTACGCCGACGTTCTCGCCTCGAATCGCTTCCCGACCTATTTCGTCAACAGCCTGATCGTCACGGGGGCGGCGACCCTGTTCGCGCTCCTCGTCGGCGTGCCGGCCGGCTACGGCATCGCCCGCATGCGCGCCCACAAATCGGCGGTGGTCATCCTGATCGCCCGCATCACGCCCGGGCTCTCCTATCTCATTCCGCTGTTCCTGCTGTTCCAGTGGCTCGGGCTCCTCGGCACGCTGTGGCCGCAGATCATCATCCATCTCGTCGTCACGGTGCCGATCGTGATCTGGATCATGATCGGCTACTTCGAGACGACGCCGATGGAGCTCGAGGAGGCGGCGCTCATCGACGGCGCAACGCGCTGGCAGGTGTTCCGCCACGTCGCGCTGCCGATTGCGCGGCCGGGCATGGCGGTCGCCTTCATCCTCGCCGTGATCTTCTCGTGGAACAACTTCGTCTTCGGAATCGTGCTCGCCGGTCGGGAGACCCGCACGCTGCCGGTCGCGGTCTACAACATGATCTCGTTCGACCAGCTGAGCTGGGGTCCGCTCGCCGCGGCGGCGCTGATCGTGACCTTCCCGGTGCTGCTGCTGACGGTGTTTGCGCAGCGCCAGATCGTCGCCGGGCTGACCGCCGGCGCCGTCAAGGGGGGCTGACGGGTGCAGGCGGGCGGCGGCAGGGCCGCGGGGCGGCGGAAACGGACCGCACCGGGCTGGCTTGAAACGTCCTTCTGCCTTGGCCGGGCGGGGGGCGGCTTGGAACCAAACCAGCTCCATGCCATATGGCCGGCATGACCAATTCAGTCCCCTACCCCTACAGCCTCGACGTTCACCCCTGCGACCGGCTTGCCGGCCATTTCCGCTGGACGATCCGCGACCGCGGCAAGTTGCTGGAGCGGGCGGAGCGCGCGTCCCCAACGGCCGACGAAGCCGAGCGGCACGGGATGAAAGCGGTCGAACGGATGCTGGTCGATTCCCGCCAGCCACGCGGACGAGGCCGATAAGCGCCGACGCTAGAGGCCGCAAGCGCCGCCGCGATCCAACCAGCTCGCGACACTGATTGTGGATATCTCGCCAGTGGCGAGGTCGAGGGCCGCGACCCGACGCCAGAGGAAACAGCGGAAGGCCGGCTGCCGTTGCCCTCGGACGGAAGGGCGGGCCGCTAGTGTCTCGCTTTGAAGGTGGCGGTTAAGCTTGGCGGTTGTATGCCTCTAGTTCCGGGAAGGCCCGGAAGGGCGTCGAGCATCGCGTCTCGCCCCATTCGCGCGAACCTGTGACGTTGATGCCTCTCGGGCCTTCCGAAATCAGAGCGCTGAACTTGATGTCAGATGAACCCAGCAGAGACAAATTCTCAATGTGTGCTCTCGCGCAATAGTATTTTAGCTCCCCGCCGAAGACGCCTTTTTCCCAGTGCGGCCCGCTAATTTGGGCATTGGAATACATGCGACGGCCGAGCAAAAAGTTGTTCGCCCCGAAGCCGCGGCTGGATGCGATAGCTCTGGCCATCGCCTGCCGGATGGTTCGATCCCGGCTTTCTTCCTGGGCCGGAGTCATCGTTGGGCGCTCGCCGGCGCTCAACAGGTTGGCGCCCGGTATTCCCAACCGGCGCCCCGTCAGGCGCTATCGTCCCCTCCCCCGTTGTTGAGGTGCAGGCACTGACTAGCAAGAAAAGCAACCCGGGTACGACGCGACGCATCAAAGCTTTCTCGTTGGAACGAACCTGCAGCCTAGCGATCTGAGGCTTGGTTCCTGGCTTTCGGCGGGCGTCTCTAACACCATGGCCCGCTTGCCAGTCAACCAAGCATATGCGGGCGGTTCGGCGACGGGGGTCAGGGTTGGCTGCCTTGTTAAACAGAGACACTACCTGCCAGTCCGCCCCTCCTGTGGATTGCGTGGAAAGGGCGCAAAACAGGCGGACGAATCGCGGCGTTTCGGGGTCTACCGGCTCTCGATAACGAATTGTCACGCTTGGCTTCCATGCTCCGGCTGGTTCGAGCGCGATTGCCGGAGCTGTCATGGCCGTTCACTTCTTCCACTGCACGGACGGATTCGACTTCGTCCTCGACCGGGTCGGCCAGAACACCCGGTCGCGGCAGGATCTCCACGTCGCCGCCTGCCTCGTCGCCAACCGCATGATGCGGGCGCTGCCGCCGGGCGCCGACTGGTCGAACTGGGTCGTCAGCGTCCAGAACCGCAAGGGTCGGATGGTCGACGTGATCCCGTTCCCGGTCGAGGCCCGGGCGGGCGCGCAGCGCGAAGCCGCCTGAGGCCGGCTCGCCCGTCTGCGGCACGGCAGCGCCAAAGCCGCCACAATCCTGTGGTGGAAACGCCGCGATTCGAAGGCTTCGACGCGGGAAAACCCGCCGGAGTGAGGACCAGACCAATGCCGCGTTCCCGGTACCGGCGCCCCGTGGCGCTTCTTGCCCGTCTCGCGCTCGCCGGAGCGGCTGCGGCCGCGCTCGCCCCGCCGGCGCTGGCGCAAGCCAATACCTGCCAGGACTTCGGCAAGACGCTGAACGAGCGCAAGGACATCGTCCAGAAGATCGGCGCGCTCGGCGGCAAGAACAAGAAGGTCGACGCCAAGACCGCCTGCGCGATGTTCAACACCCTCGTCGCGAACGGCGCCTCGGCGGTGAAATGGCTCGATACGAACAAGGAGTGGTGCCAGGTTCCCGACGCCTTCGTCGAGAACATCAAGAGCGATCACGCCCGCTCGGTCGAGATGCGCACCAACGCCTGCAAGGTCGCTGCCCAGCAGGCCGCGATGGAGAAGAAGGCCAAGGAAGGGGCGGCCGGCGGCGGCTCGGGCCTTCTCGGCGGCGGCGGCCTTACCGGCTCGTACCGGATGCCGCAAGGCGCCCTGTGAGCGGCGGCATCGCCGAACCGCCGCAAAGCCTCCGCCCCGACCGCGCCGCCGACGCTCCCGACCGCTCCGTTCCGGACGCCGTCGCCCGCCATTGGGCCGACCGGCGTGCGCCCGTCGCGCTCAGACCGTATCTGCGCCTCGCCCGCATCGAGCGGCCGATCGGCTGGTGGCTCCTGCTCCTGCCCTGCTGGTGGTCGGCGGCGCTCGCCGCGATCGCGGCCGGGAAGCCCTGGCCGGACCCGGTCCACTGCCTGCTGTTCTGGATCGGCGCGGTGGCGATGCGCGGCGCCGGCTCGACCTACAACGACATCGTCGACCGCAAGCTCGACGCCCGGGTCGAGCGCACCCGCTGGCGTCCGTTGCCGTCGGGCCAAGTGAGCGTGCGCCAAGCGCTCGCCTTTCTGGCCGCGCTTGCGCTCGTCGGCCTCGCGGTCCTCCTCCAGCTCAACCGCTTCGCGGTCGCGACCGGCCTCGCCTCGCTCCTGTGGGTGGCGCTCTACCCGTTCATGAAGCGCCTCATCTGGCTGCCGCAGATCGTGCTCGGGCTCGCCTTCGCCTGGGGCGGCCTCATGGGCTGGGCAGCGGCGTTCGCGAGCCTCGCCTGGCCGGCCGTCCTGATCTACCTCGCCGCGGTCGCCTGGACGGTCGGCTACGATACCATCTACGCCCTGCAGGACATCGAGGACGACGAGATCGCCGGGATCAAATCCTCGGCCCGGCTGTTCGGCGAGCATGTTCGCACCGCGGTCGTCGCCTGCTACGGGCTTGCGCTCGCGCTCCTCCTCGGATCGCTGTGGCTCGTCAACGCGGGGCCGGCGGCCTATTCGGGCGCGGCGGCGTTCGCTGCCCATCTCGCCTGGCAGGTGCGCGCGATCGAGCCGCGCGACGGCGCTCGGGCGCTTCGGCTGTTCCGGTCGAACCGCGATGCCGGGCTGATCCTCTTTGCCGGCTTGAGCCTCGACGCGTTCCTGCGCGCCGGCTCCTAAAGGACGGTCACGGGCACGCCCCGAGCTGGCGCGCGCAGACCTTCTCGACCCAGCCGGTCCCGAGCTCGGTCTCGACCTCGACCCACGAGCCGCGGCAGGCGATGAGCCGCTTCACCGCGATCCCGTCCGGGCCGAAGCCGACGCGCCGGCCGCCGCTCTCGCTGCGGAACCCCGAGAGCGCCGCGACCGTCGCGGCCTCCCGCGCCGGCGCCTGCTTGAGCTCCTTTGCCGCGATCAGCGCCTTGACGCCGGCGGCCGGCACCCATCCGGTCGCCTTGACGACGCGGTTGCGCGGCACGCGGACGCCCTGGACCTCGTCGGAGTAGCCGGCCTCGGCGATCCGGAACCAGCCGTCGCGATAGCCGGTCACGCTGACCGTGACCGAGACCTCGTCGAGGCCGATGCCGACCGGCGGCGGCAGGCGGCCGACGACGGTCGCTGCGGCGTCGGGCGCCGCGCGCACCGGCTGGCCCTTCTCGTCGAGGTCGTTCGACCAGCCCTCGAAGCGGCATTCGACCGTGCCCTCAGTGGGCGGGCGCGGGGCTTGCGCCGCCGCAGGCCCGGCCCAGCCGATGAGCGCAAGCACCAGAAACAATCGCCGCATGCGACGCTCCCCGAGACCGAGACAGTGGCGTAACACGAAAAGCTGTTGCAAGACGGGCGCGGCTTCCGCCGAGACACCCATGGACGATCTCACCCTTGCCGCCGAATTCCCTGCCGCGACGCGCGACGCGTGGCTGCGGCTCGTCGACGGCGTGCTGAAGGGCGCGGATTTCGAGAAGAAGCTCGTCGCGCGCAGCCATGACGGCCTGCCGATCGAGCCGCTCTATGAGAAAGCGGCGCCGGCGCCGCAGCCCGGCCGCGCGGCGTCCGGCCCGTGGCGCATCGCGCAGCGGATGGATCATCCCGACCCCGTCGCCGCGAATGCGCTCGCCCTCGCCGATCTCGACGGCGGCGCCGACGCCCTCGTCTTCTCCCACGCCGGCGCGGCGCCGGCGCGGGGCTTTGGGGTGAAGATCGAAACGATCGACGATCTCGAGCGGGCGCTTGAAGGCGTGATGCTCGATCTCGTTGCGGTGCGGATCGAGACCGCGCCTCTCGCGGGCCCCGCCGCCGCCGAACAGTGGCGCGCGGTCGTCGAACGCCGGGGCGTCGACCCCGCGACGCTCGAGATCGATTTCGGCCTCGACCCGGCGGGCGACATCGGCCGCGCCGGCGAGCCGCCGATGCCGTTTGAGACGCTTGCTGCCGACATGGCTGAGACCACGCGGCGCTTGCGCCAAGCGGGCTTCGCAGGCCCGACGGGCCGCGTCGACACGCGCGCCTATCACGAGGCCGGCGCGAGCGAGGCGCAGGAGCTCGCCGCGGCGCTTGCGACCGGCGTCGCCTATCTGCGCGCCCTCGAGAGCGCCGGCTTCGCCCTCGCCGAGGCGCGCCAGGCCCTCTCGTTCCTGATGGTCGCCGACGCCGACGAGTTCCTCACCGTCGCGAAGCTGCGCGCGCTGCGTCGGCTGTGGGCGCGCGTCGAGGAAGCCTGCGGCGTCGCGCCGGCGCCGATCCGGCTGCACGCCGAGACCGCGTGGCGTATGGCGACGCGCCGCGACCCTTGGGTCAATCTCCTGCGCGGCACGATCGCCGCCTTCTCGGCCGGGATCGGCGGCGCCGACGGCGTGACGGTGCTGCCGTTCACGGCGGCGCTCGGCCTCCCCGACGCCTTCGCCCGCCGGCTCGCCCGCAACACGCAACTGATCCTCATCGAGGAGTCGAACCTCGGGCGCGTCGCCGATCCGGCCGCGGGCAGCGGCGGCTTCGAGGCGCTGACCGGGGCGCTCGGCGAGAAGGCCTGGGCCTTGTTCCAGGAGTTGGAGCGGGAGGGCGGCATCGTCGCGAGCCTCGCGGCCGGGGCGCTCCAGGCCCGCATCGCCGCGGTGCGCACCGAGCGCGAGCGCGCCGTCGCGACGCGGCGCGAGCCGATCACCGGCACGAGCGCGTTCCCGAACTTGAGCGAGGCGGAGGTGAAGGTGCTTCTTCCCCGCCTCTCTGAGGGGCAGAGGCCTGGTCCGCGAAGCGGACCGGGTGAGGGGAGAGGTGGCGCCCTCCCCTCGCTCCGCGCCGCCGAGCCCTACGAGCGCTTGCGCGAGGCGTCGGACGCGCTGCTCGCGCGGACCGGTGCGCGTCCGAAGATCTTTCTCGCCAATCTCGGACCTCCGGCCGCCTTCACGGCCCGGGCGGGGTTCGCCCGGAACCTGTTCGAGGCCGGCGGCGTCGAGGCGGTGACGAACGAGGGCTTCGCCGATCCGGCGGCGCTTGCCGAAGCATTTCGGGCGTCCGGCGCCAAGGCGGCGTGCCTGTGCTCGTCGGACGCGATCTACGCCAGCCATGCGGCCGACGCCGCGCGCGCCCTCAAGGGCGCGGGCTGCGCGCGTGTTTTCCTCGCCGGGCGCCCCGGCGAGCACGAAACCGGGCTGCGCCAAGCCGGTATCGATGATTTCGTCCACGCCGGAAGCGATGTCGTCGCGTTCCTGCAAAGCTTCTACAAAGAAGACCTAAGATAATGCTCCGCGAGAACCGCAGGCTCCGAAAATAATAGCCGCCCAGCGCGATTTTTCATTGCCGGCCAAGCTTGCATTTTCGAGGCCTGCCTTGCATATAGTCTCCACCGCACGAGACGATATCTCGACGAGACCTCGGCGGCCGGTGCGGGGCAACTCCGTGCATCACGACAACGATCCGATCGGCTGGGCGGCGTGACCTCGTCACTCCGGACCCGCTCGCGTCGGCAAATCCGGGAGCGAATGGGATGAGGGCAATCGCGATCGCAATGGTTTCGAGCGTGGCGCTGTGCGGCGCGTCGGCGAGCGCCGCGCCGGTGAACGACGGCCGCTGGGCCGTCCGCATGGTCACCGACTCGGGCGTCTGCGACAGGAGCTACAACTACCTCATCGCGGTCGAGAACGGCGGCGTGCGCTACATCCCGCAGGACAGCGACGCCCCACCCACCGTCTCGGGCCATGTGTCGCCGAGCGGCGCCGTCACCCTCGACATCCGCAAGGGCATCGCCCGGGTCGCGGCGAGCGGCAGCCTCAACGGTCAGGCGGGTTCGGGCAACTGGAAGCTCGGCATCCTCTGCTCGGGGCGTTGGACGGCGCAGAAGCGCGGCCCGGTCCAGGCGTCACGCTAAAGCATGATCCCGAAAAGTGGTTACCGGTTTCCGGAAAAGATCATGCTCAAACAAGGACGTAGAGCGGGATGACGACTCGCAGAGAAGTCATCGCGCGCTAAGGCGCGCCAACTTTCCTCAAGCTTGGCCTTGAACTCCGGCGCGGTGTCGCTAGTTCTTCTCCGGTCAGGAGAGGAACAGCGGGCATGAGGCGAACCTTCTTCGCGGCGGCGGTCTTCGCCGCTGCCTTCGTTTCCGGCGCGGCGCAAGCGCAATCGAACAAGTTCGACGGCAATTGGAGCGTGGAGGTCATCACCGAGAAGGGCGATTGCGACAAGGCCTATCGCTGGCCGGTGATTGTCCAGAACGGGCGCGCCCGCTATGGCGGCCCGGAGAACTTCAACGTCTCCGGCCAGATCGCCGCGAACGGCGCCGTCTCGGGCGTGATCTCGCGCGGACAGGATCGAGCGAACGTGCGCGGCCGGGTCTCCGGCGGCTGGGGCTCCGGGTCATGGACGGCGAGCGGCGGCTCCCGGAACTGCTCCGGACGCTGGAACGCGGAGAAGCGGGGCTGACGTGGTCCGGGCCGGCCCCGCAAGCAGCCTGGTTCTTGCGACGCTCGCGAGCGGGAGCGTCGCGGCGGCGCCGTCGCAGGGCCGCTTCGACGGCTCGTGGGGGATCGAGGTCCTGACCGAGCGCGGCGGCTGCGAGCCGGTCTACCGCTACTACATCGTCATCGCGCAGAACGCCGTGCGCGTGAAATCGATGATGGGCGAGGTCTCGCCCGAGGTCGCCGGCCGCATCAACCCGACCGGCCGCATCGACACCCGCATCGGCGCGGCCGACGACCCGGTCGCGATCCGCGGCCGCCTCGACAGCACCGCCGGCACCGGCACCTGGACCGCGCCCGCGCGCGGCTGCGCGGGGCGGTGGGTGGCGGAGCGGCGGGGCTAGTCTAGCGCGGGATCCGCTCGAACTGAATCGGGCGAGGCTCCGGGCTCGCCGACGCATTCCTCCTCCCCCTTGTGGGGAGGACCGACTCGGCCGAAGGCCGAGCGAGAAGGGGGGCGCCCGGCATGGAGCGCCATCGCCGACGCGGGACTCAGTCCTTTCAGCCGCAGGGGCCGGGCCTGACGGATCACGCGGGCCTTGCCCCTGCGGCTGATGCAGGGCTGGCCGGCTTCGACTGGGAGCCCTATGCCCGGCGCCCCCCCCTCCTCGCTCGGCCTTCGGCCGAGTCGGTCCTCCCCCACAAGGGGGGAGGGG
>JAJKJG010000123.1 GCA_021154065.1 Methylobacterium sp. | reverse complement strand
GACGCGGCGGAGCATAGGGCGGGGTTCTTCCCCGGGGCAAGCGAGGTCGAGCGCTCCTCCGTTGACCTGGCGGAGCGCCGAAGGCACGGTGCCCGGGCGCGAGCGGGACGGAAGCAAGGGATGTTCGTCGGGCGGCATGCGATCGAGGTCGGCTGGGGCGACTGCGACCCGGCCCGCATCGTCTTCTTCCCCCGCTATTTCGAATGGTTCGAGATCTGCACGACGGCGCTGTTCCGCGGCGCCGGGCTGCCGCTGCACGCGATGTTCGCCGCGCGCAACATGGTCGGCATTCCGCTCCTCGACGTCGGCGCCCGCTTCCACTTCGGCTCCGGCTATGGCCACATCCTCGAGGTCGAGAGCCGCATCGTCGAGTGGAAGGCGAAGACCTTCCGCGTCGAGCACCGGTTCTTCCGCGACGGCGGGCTCGCCGTCGAAGGTCACGAGGTGCGGGTCTGGGCCGTGCCCGATCCGACGGGCGAGAAGCCGATGCGGGCGGCGCCGATCCCGCCCGACGTCGTCGCGCGCTTCACGGACCAGAGGGTGGCGAGCGCATGACCGCGCCGATCCGTCGCCCGCCGTCCGACCTGCCCCATCTTGCGATCGAGGAGCGCGGCGCGCTCGCGATCGTGCGCCTCGACCGGGCCGCGAAGCGCAATGCGGTCAACGACGCCTTGATCCAGAGCCTCGAGCGTTTCTTCGAGACCCCGCCGGCCGAGGCGAAGGCGGTGGTCCTTGCCGGCGCGGGCGAGCATTTCTGCGCCGGCCTCGACCTTTCCGAGCACGAGCACCGCGACGCCTTCGGCGTCATGCGGCATTCGCAGATGTGGCACCGGGTGTTCGAGAAGATCCAGTTCGGCACGCTGCCGGTCGTGACGGCGATGCAGGGCGGCGTCATCGGCGGCGGCCTCGAGCTTGCCGCGGCGACGCATGTGCGGGTCGCCGACACGACCGCGTTCTACGCCCTGCCCGAGGGCCAGCGCGGCATCTTCGTCGGCGGCGGCGCGACGGTGCGGGTCGGGCGCATCGTCGGCGCCGGACGGCTTATCGAGATGATGCTGACCGGCCGCAGCTACGACGCCGCGGAAGGGCAGAGGCTCGGGCTGTCGCACTATCTCGTCGAGCCCGGCACGGCGTTCGAGAAGGCGGTCGCGCTCGCCGAGCGCATCGCCGGCAACGCCATGCTCTCGAACTACGCCATCCTCAATGCCATCCCGCGCATCGAGGATATGTCGATGAAGGACGGGCTGTTCACGGAATCGCTGATGGCAGCCTTGGCGCAGACCGGAGAAGAGGCCGGCGAGAGATTGCGCGCTTTTCTGGAGCGCCGGAGCGAGCGGGTACGGGCTTCACCTCTCCCGGAGGGAGAGGTCGACTCGGCGAAGCCGAGCGGGTGAGGGATTACGCCCTTAGCGGATTGGGCGCACCCCTCACGCGGACGCCGCCTTCGGTTTCGCTCGTCCTCTCCCTCCGGGAGAGGTGGGCGCGCACTGGGGAGGAGAGCATGTCGGTGATCGAGGCCCGCAGAGCGGAGACGCCGTCGGCAGGGCAGCCGCACCGGGACCTCTTCGCCCCGCCGCTGGTCGACGTCCAGCGCCTTGCCGACGGTGGCATGATCCTGCGCTCGCCGGTGCCGCTCAACGCGCCGCCGCGGGCCCTAAGCGTCTGGTTCGAACGCTGGGCGAGCGAAGCGCCGGAGCGGGTCTTCCTCGCCGAGCGCGCCGGCGCGCCCGAGGGCCGGGGCTGGCGCACGCTCGCCTTCGCAGAGGCGCACGCGCAGGTCCGCGCCGTCGCCCAGGCGCTCCTCGACCGCGGGCTCTCGCCCGAGCGGCCGATCCTGATCCTTGCCGAGAACGGCATCGACCACGGCGTCTTGGCGCTTGCCGGCATGCATGTCGGCATCCCGGTGGCGCCGGTCTCGACCGCCTATGCGCGGCTCAGCAAGGACTTCGCCAAGCTGCGCTACATTCTCGAGTTGATCGAGCCGCAACTCGTCTACATCGACGACCCGTCGCGCTACGGCGACGCGGCGACGGCGGTCGATTGGCGCGGCGCGGAGATCGTCGCGAGCCGCCCGACGCCCGGCATGACGGCGTTCGCCGACCTTCTCGCCACGCTCCCGACGAACGCGGTCGAGCGCGCCAACGCCGCCGTCGGGCCGGACACCGTCGCCAAGATCCTGTTCACCTCCGGCTCGACCGACCTGCCCAAGGGCGTGATCAACACGCAACGCATGATGTGCTCGAACCAGGAGGCGATCGCGCAGGTCTGGCCGTTCGTCGCCGCCGAGCCGCCGGTGATCGTCGACTGGCTGCCCTGGAACCACACCTTCGGCGGCAACCACAACTTCAACATGATGCTGCGGAACGGCGGCTCGCTCCACATCGACGAGGGCAAGCCGGTGCCGGCGCTTCTCGACCGCACGGTCGCGAACCTCCGCGACGTGGCGCCGACGATCTATTTCAACGTGCCGCGCGGCTACGGCATGCTGGTCGAGCGGCTCGAAGCCGATCCTGCCCTCAACGCGCACTTCTTCAGCCGCCTGAGGCTCATCTTCTATGCCGGCGCCGGGCTGCCGCAGAGCCTGTGGGAGCGCCTCGAGGCGTGCTCGATGAAGGGGCGCGGCGAGAAGGTCGCGATGATCTCCTCCTGGGGCCTGACCGAGACCGCGCCGATGGCAACCGCGGTGCATTTCCCGATCGAGCGCGCCGGCGTCATCGGCATCCCGCCGCCCGGCGTCGAGATCAAGCTCGCGCCCGCGGGCGATCGCCTCGAGATGCTGGTGCGCGGCCCGAACGTGACGCCGGGCTACTGGAAGCGGCCGGACCTCACCGAGAAGGCGTTCGCCGACGGCTGGCTGCGCACCGGCGACGCCGCCCGCTTCGAGGATCCGCACGACCTCGCGAGGGGAGTCGTCTTCGACGGCCGCGTCGCCGAGAATTTCAAGCTCAGCTCGGGAACCTGGGTGAACGTCGGAGCGCTGCGCCTCGCTGCGCTCGCCGCGGTGTCGCCGCTGATCGAGGACGCGGTGGTGACCGGCCACGACCGCGACGAAGTCGGCCTTCTCGCCTTCGCGAATGTTGCCGCCTGTCGCGGGCTCTGCACCGACCTCGCCGCGGACTGCCCGCCGAGGCAGGTTTTCGACCATGCGACGGTCCGCGAGGCGATCGTTCGCGGCCTCGCTCGCCACAACAGGGCGAGCGGCGGCTCGTCCATGGAGATCGCCCGCGTCATCCTGATGCACGAGCCGCCCTCGATCGACGCCAACGAGATCACCGACAAGGGCTACATCAACCAGCGCGCGGTGCTCGAGCGCCGGGCCGAGCTCGTCGAGCGGCTTTATGCCGAGCCCGTCCACGACGACGTGATCGTCATCCGCAGCGCCTGACGAACAACGACCGATCCGGAGGAGGACATCATGAAACGCAGAACGATCCTGAGCTTCGCGCTGCTGGCCGGCCTCGTGCCCGCCGCGGCGCTCGCGCAAACGAAGCCGGTGCGCATCGGTGTGATGAATGACATGTCGAGCGTCTACTCGGATTTCCAGGGACCGGGGTCGGTGCTCGCCGCGCAGATGGCCGTCGAGGATTTCAACAAGACCTCGAGCCGGAAGGCCGAGGTCATCTTCGCCGATCACCAGAACAAGGCCGATGTCGGATCGGCGATCGCCGGACGCTGGTATGACGTCGAGGGCGTCGACATGATCGTCGATCTGCCGAACTCGGCCGTCGCGCTCGCCGTCGCCGACGTGAGCCGCGAGAAGAACAAGGTCGTGATCGGCTCGGGGGCCGGAACCGCGCTTCTCACCGGCGCCAAGTGCTCGCCCAACACCGTGCACTGGACCTACGACACCTATGCCAACGGTCACGCGCTCGCCCGCGGCGTCCTCGACCAGGGCGGCAAGACCTGGTTCTTCATCACCGCCGATTATGCGTTCGGCCACGATCTCGAGAAGCAGGCCTCCGACGAGGTCACGGCGAGCGGCGGGCGCATACTCGGCTCGGTCCGGCATCCGCTCGGCACGAGCGATTACTCGTCTTTCCTCCTGCAGGCGCAGGCCTCGGGCGCCGAGGTGGTCGCGCTCGCCAACGCCGGCGGCGACACCGTGAACACGATCAAGCAAGCGGCCGAGTTCAAGCTCACCGGAAAGCAGAGGGTCGTGGCCTTGATCTTCGATCTGCAGAGCGTGCCCGCGATCGGGCTGCAGACGGCCCAAGGGCTCGTCGGCATCAACGCCATGTACTGGGATATGAATGAAGACACGCGCGCCTGGTCGGCTCGTTACCAGCAGCGCCACCCCAAGAAGATGATGCCGAACCACATGCAGGCGGGCGTCTACTCGGCGACGCTGCATTATCTCAAGGCGGTCGACAAGGTCGGCTCGCCCCTCGACGGCCGGGCGGTGGTCGCCGCCATGAAGGCGATGCCGACCGAGGATGCCCTCTTCGGCAAGGGCCACATCCGGCAGGACGGGCGCAAGATGCATCCCATGTACCTCCTGCAAGTGAAGGCCCCGAGCGAGTCGAAGGGCGCCTGGGACGTGTTCAAGCTCATCGCGACGATCCCGGCCGACCAGGCCTTCCGGCCGCTCAAGGCCGGCGGCTGCCCGCTCGTCAGCGGGTGAGCCACCAGGCGGCGCCGATCAGCGCCGCCTCGCCGATGACGACGCCCGCCATGACCGAGCGCCGGGCGAGGAAGAACGCTGCGACGCCGATCGCCAGCGCGCCGAGGCGCCAGGCGAGCGGCACGGCGACGAGCGCGCCGGTCGGCGAAAACAGGATCTTGGCGACGACGCCGGCGACGAGCGTCGTCGCGACGGCGCGCACCCAGACCAGGATCTCGGCGCGCTCGTCGAAGCCGCGCGCCGCGAATACGGCGAGCACCCGCCACACCTCGCTCGGCAGGAAGCCGAAGACGATGACGAGGAGATAGGGCCAGAGCCCGCTCGCGCTCATCGCGCCCCGCCCCTGGCCTTTTGCAGCACGTACGCCGCGGTGCCGCCGACAAGGCCGGTCAGCAGGAGATCGAAGTTCTTGCCGGCAAGCTCGGACGAGAGCGGCGCAAGCGCGAAGCCCGAGCCGATGGCGAGCCAGTCCGACGCCCCTCGCGCGCCTGCCGCGAGCGACAGCGTGAAGAAGACCGGCGTCAGGAACAGCAGCCCGGCGGCGAGCGGCAGGGGCAGCGCCCCGACGAGCGAATAGCCGAGGTAGCTCGTGACGGCGCAGACGCCGATGCAGGTGTTGGCAAAGCCAAGATAGTAGGGCAGGCGCTGTTCCGGCGGCAGGGTGGGCAGGTTGCGCTGCGCCTCGACCCACACCGTCACCGTCACGTAGTGCGCGACGAGGATCTGCAGCCATGTCCCCCGCGCCTGCTCGCGCAGCAGCGGCAGGAGCGACATCGCCATCGGCAGGAGCCGGATCGAGGACAGGCCGACCGCGAGCGCGACGGCCGGCAGCGCCGTTCCGGCGGCGATGCCGGCAAAGAAGATCACCTGCGCCGGGCCGGCCCAGATCAGGAGCGTCGAGAGCACGGCGGTGCCGCCCGGAAATCCGGTCTCGCCGGCAAGGCTGCCGACCGCAAACAGCGACAGCCCGACGACCCACGCCGGCAGCGCCAGCGCGTCGCGCACGCCGCGCAGCACCAGCGTACGGGTGGATGGCCTTTGGGAGTCCATGTGCGGGCGAGCCATAGAACAGTTCGCCATTCAGCGTCCACGCGTGTTTCCCTCTCTCGCGCGGGTCGTCCTGGAAGCCGCGGCACGCGGCTATCCGGGACCCATGGCGCCGGTGCGTGGCCGTGGATCCCGGCTCTCGGCGGAGTTTACCCTTAGGCCGGCCAAAGGCCCGGACCCGGGGGGCTCCGGCCGGGATGACCCGGATAGAAGGACGCGCGATGATCGTGCTCGCTGGCGCACGCATGAAGTGCTTCAACATGAAGCGATCGCGGTCTAATGCGTGGGAGAACGCAGGTTGAATCGAGATGGCTGAGACCGTCGAGCGCAGCGACTACCCCGAAATCCGCGAGGCCGTGGTCCGGCTGTGCGCGCAGTTCCCGGGCGAATACTGGCGCGAGCTCGATCGCGAGAACCGCTACCCGAGCGAGTTCGTGAACGCGCTCACCGAGGCCGGCTACCTCTCGGTGCTGATCCCGGAGGAATACGGCGGCTCGGGGCTGCCGCTGTCGGCGGCCGCCGCGATCCTCGAGGAGGTGCAGCGCAACGGCTGCAACGGCGCCGCTTGCCACGCCCAGATGTACACGATGGGCACGGTGCTCCGCCACGGCTCGCCGGAGCAGAAGCAGAAGTACCTGCCCGAGATCGCCGCCGGGCGCCTGCGCCTCCAGGCCTTCGGCGTCACCGAGCCGAGCTCCGGCACCGACACGACGGCGCTGAAGACGACGGCGCGGCGCGAGGGCAACGATGCCTACGTCGTCAACGGCCAGAAGATCTGGACCTCGCGCGCCGAGCACTCGGACCTGATGCTGCTCCTCGCCCGCACGACGCCGGCCGATCAGGTGAGGAAGCGCACCGAAGGGCTGTCGGTGTTCCTCGTCGACATGCGCGCGGCGCTGGGGAGCGGCCTGACCATCCGGCCGATCCGCACCATGATGAACCACGCGACGACCGAGGTGTTCTTCGACGATTTGCGCGTGCCGGCCGAGAACCTCGTCGGCGAGGAGGGCAGGGGCTTCCGCTACATCCT
>JAJKJG010000122.1 GCA_021154065.1 Methylobacterium sp. | reverse complement strand
TCTCCTTGAGCAACTGCTTGCGGCAGTTCTCGCAGGATTCGCTCGACAGGATCATCAGGCGACGGCGCTCGATCACGGAAATCGAAGACCCTTCACGTGCCATGCCGCGACGACGGCATCCATGCTGCGCGTGCTTCTAGCAGATCCGGCATGCTGCGGTTGCACCTCCGGCATGCTGCGATCGCGTCTCAAGCATGCTGCGATCGCATCCCGCGCAGCGTTTCTTGGTATGTCCATTCAGGCCAAAGGCGCAAGCGGCCTGCGGGCGTCCGCCTCGCCCGCCGAACCCGGAACCGCGCCCCGCCGCCGGCATTCTCTCACATGTGCGATCTCGGCGGACGTGCGCGGGCCGGTGGCGTACAGCCGCTAACACCTTAGGGAGAGTTCACATGGGCAACCCCGGTCAACCGCCGCCAAGTCCGCAACCCGACCCTGACAATCCGCTGTCGCACCCGCCGCCCGGCCCAGGCGATCCGGGGAAGGGTGCGGGCGGGAACCGGCGACGCAACGAGCGCAGCGGTTCCGACAAGACCACGCCGGACCAACCGGACGAGCCCGCGAAACCCCGCCCGTGACGCCGACGAGGTCAGCCGCAAGCGCCCGAAATCCCGCTCTAATCGAGGAGTTCGGATAGGCAGACGAGGAAGAAAAGGGCGACAACCCCGAAGAGTTCGGCTGCGCCTGTCAGGAGCGTCCAGATGCTCGGTTCGAAAGCAAAGTAGGTGACGAGGGCGAGCGCGAACGCGACCAGTCCAGCCCACAGCATGGACCCCTCCCGTAATAACCCGCACACAAACGCACGGCCAGGACGGCGGTTCCAGAATGATCCAACATACGGCATGCTTTTCTCGCGGGACGACATATGCGCTGGAGCGTTCGATTGCGGTTCGCTCGGTCTACGACGGATTGGGCGGTCGAAGAGGCATGCGGCTTAAGCCGTCTGACGAGGGCAAAGGCGCTTTGATGGAACGTGCGCGCCGGTGCAGCCCATGATAGATCTTCGTCCCGAAGCGCCCGCCGCAGCGGATCGGGCCGTTCTGGGGTCAAGGTATTGAGCGATGAACAAATTGGATAAGCTGCATCCATCCCTCCGAGGGGTGGCTTCGAATGGATTGGACCCATCGCTGACGCGGCTGGCGATCATCGCCGCCCTTCCGTTTCTTGCATGCATCGTGATCGTCTTCCACGATCCGGGCGTCAGCGGCAAAATTCTCCTGGCCTTGCTCATCGTCTTCGCTGTGAGCGGGTTGATCGCCGGCGCTCTCAGCTACTTTTTCATCGCGCGCGAGGAGCGCACCGAGAGGCGTTGAGATTACGGAGGCGGGCCGGAACCCGCATTTTTGTGTGGAACCGATCCTCATTCTCCGCGTTATGGGTATGCACTGGCCATTTGCCCCCACAGGCCAGCCACCTCCAAAGGTCCCGCAAGGGGCCTTTTTTCTTTGGCCGCGCGTCCTGCACGCTGCGCCGGCACGGCTTTAATCCGCCATTAACCATTCAATGGAACTGTCCCGGATTGAAACGGCGGGGCAGATGTTGCTGGCCGTCAGTCGAGCGGGAGAGACAACATGGAACAGGCCAGAAGGCTGTTGCGGGAGGCCGTCGGCGATCAGGATGCGCCGAAGCCCCGCGGCGCTGACTCGAGAAACGCGACCGTGGATTTCGACAAGCTGCTGCACCTGCGGCCCACGCTGCAGCAGCCGTCGCCCGAGCCGTCCCGCCCCGCGAGCCGGCCCTCCCAGCAGGATTGGCCGGCGGCGCTCGATCTCGTCCGTCAAGCCGCCGAGGTGGTCCGGCAAAGCGAATATCGCGTCCAGGAGCAGGAAGCCCGCATTCAGGATCTTGTGCAGCGCGTGCGCGGGGAACTGAAAGCCGCACAGGATCGCGCCGAAGCAGCCGAAGCGCGTGTCCAGGCGGTCGAACAGCGGGCGCAGGCAACCGAGGCCCGTGCGGAAGGGCGCGTGAAGGCCGCAGAGACGCGGGCGCAGGAGGCCGAGGCGCGCGCCGAGGCGGCTCATCAGTGGCTCACGCGCATCCACGACACCATCGTCAGCCAGCTTTCCGATTTTCTGTCGGCCCAGAGATCTGCTTGAAGCGCGCCGAATCGGTTCAAGTCCTGGGAGCGGCGCTCACGTCGGGAAGGCTGAATGCGGAGATGCGTCCGTGGCGTCACCGCGCCGCGAGCGCATCGAGCGCCGCCAGAATGTCCGCGAACGTGCCGGGCTTCTCGACCCAGGGCGCATCGCGAAACACCGGCGGGACCTCGGGTCCACGGTAACACCCGGAGAAAACCAGGAACGGAACGCCCTGCGCGCGCAGCCTCTCGGCGAGATCCGTGCAGACGCCATCGCGGAGAATCACATCGAGCATGGCGAGGTCGACCGGATGGCGCTCGGTCCATGCGATCGCGTCGGCGGAGCGGCCGAACGGGCCTGCGACCCGATAGCCGGCTTCCTCAAGGTCGTCGCTGACGGTCGTGCTGATCATCGGCTCGTCCTCGGCGACCAGAACCGTAAGGACGCGCCCTCCGCCCGGTGGCGGATGGCTCAAGGCTGCACGCGTGTTGGACCCCATCCCGCACCTCGGCGACGGGCGCGTCGGCGCTTCTGCGCCAAGCGGAGCGCCCGCCGGCGCTAAAGTCAAGCTTGGCACGGCTTCAATGGGACTGCAATCGGCTCAAGCAGCCGGAGCCGCTTAAAAAATGCCTAACAATGCTCCGGCGGTGAACGTGGGCGGCTGATTCGGATCGCGCGCACGCTGGGATCGAGCCGCTTCAGGCAAAGCGGCTCCCATCAGCAACTCGCATGGATGGACGAACTCACACATTCTTCGGCGCACGAAGCGCATCTGTTTTACAAAGTGGACGTTTCGTTCTAAAAAAAGAACAAAACTGACCGGTCTCCAGACGCGCACGTCCACCATGATCACCAACACACCCGCTTTCGCGACCCGTTCCATCCACGCCGGCGCAAGCCCGCACGCGGCGACGGGCTCCCGTGTCATGCCCATTTTCCACACCAACGGCTTCGTGTTCGACGACCTCGATCACGGGGCCGACATCTTCGCCCTGAAGCGGGCGGGGTTTTCCTACTCGCGCGGCAGCAATCCGAACTTGGCCGCCCTAGAGGCGCGTATCGCCTCGCTCGAAGGCGGCCCGGCGGCGGTCGCTTGCGCCTCGGGGCAGTCCGCCCTCCTCATCGTGCTCCTCGCCTTGTGCGCCACCGGCGACGAACTCGTGTCGGCCGACGCGCTGTTCGGCGGTTCGCTCACGCTGTTGCGGCGCATGGAGCAGCGGCTCGGCATCCGGACGCGCTGGGCCGATCCGTTCGACCCCGCGACCATCGAGGCCGCGATCACCGCGAAAACGAAGGCCATCCTCGTCGAGTCGGTCGTCAATCCCAGCGGCGACCTCGTCGATCTGCCCGCCATCGCGGCCATCGCGCAGCGGCGCGGCGTTCCGCTCGTGGTCGACAACACGCTGGCGACCCCGGCGCTTCTGCGCCCCATCGAGCACGGGGCGGACGTCGTCATCCACTCGGCCTCAAAACATCTGAGCGGCAGCGGCACCGTCATCGGCGGCCTCATCATCGATGCGGGCCGCTTTCCCTGGCGCGGGGACGCGCGCTTTCCGCTGATGAGCGCGCCGTGGGAGGAGTACGACCGCATCGTGCCGGTCGAGGCGTTTCCGCAAACCGCCTTCGCCGTCGCCTGCCGGCTCTTGGGCTTGCGCGAACTCGGGCCGGGGCTGTCGCCCACCAACGCCTTCCTGATCCTGACCGGGATCGAGACGCTGCCGCTGCGCATGGAGCGGCATTGCCGCAACGCGGAGGCGGTCGCCCGTCATCTCGCCGGCCATCCCGCCGTTTCGTCCGTCAGCCTCCCGTCGCTGCCGGACCATCCGCGCCATGCGCTTGCCAAAAGGCTGTGCCCGTTGGGCGTCGGCTCGATCTTCACCATGACCCTGCGCGGGGGCGAACCGGCCGCGCGCGCGGCGCTGCAACGACTCCGCCTGTTCTCGCATCTCGTCAACATCGGTGAGACGCGCTCGCTCGTCGCCCATCCGGCCTCGACTACGCACCGCGGCATGTCTCCGGCCGATCGCCGACGCCTCGGCATCGAGGAGGGAACGCTGCGGCTGTCGGTCGGGATCGAGGACGAAGAGGATCTTCTGCTCGACCTTGAGCAGGCTCTCGGAAAAACCTAAGGCGGGCGATCGGATTAGCGGAGCGGCTTCCAATACTGCTTGACGAAGCCGCGGGCGTCGACCTGCCCGGTCTGCTTCACGACCGTCGCCCTTCGCCCGGAGCAGCGCCATTCGAAAATCGTGTCGTGCCCCGTCGCCGCCATGGGGATGAAGTCCGCGTTCGGGTTGTCGCGGCAGTATGCGTCCGCGCCGGGAAGAGTCCGACTGACGTTCGCCTTGCCGCATGGCAGGTTCGCCCCGATTGTGCAGACCAGCACGCGCCCCCGGATGCATCGGTAGAAGGTGCTGCGGGCCGCTTCGGCCGGAGACATGCGGGTTCCGAACACGGCGTTGATGGCCGGCGCGAGGGACGCCGGCGCGTTCCGGAGCGTGTCGTCGGTCCCCACGCGGCTGCACAGCCGCGCTGGAATCTCGGCGCGGGCGGGTTCGACGCCGAGCGCCGACATGGCCGCAGCGAGGGCGAGCATCGCGAGAGCGCGCCTGATCGGCAATCGGGACAGGCGGAGGGTTCGGTCAGCAGGCGAGGGGTCCATGCAAACCTCCTTGCGGCTTCTGGCTCAAGGATAGCGGATTGAGAGGGCCCGAGGGAAGTTCTCCAGAGCCGTGGACTCGCGAGGCGGGGGACTCGCACGAACGGCGCAGGCGTCCGAAGCCCTGCTCGCCGTCAAGGGCAGCGGTCCGAGGCGATCTGGCCCTGTGGCGAGGCCCGGCCCTGCACAGTCGCCGCCCGTGCGCTGGCAGGCTACATTGCGAGTCTCCAGGGGGTTGCGGCTTGGAGAAACCCGTTCCGCAGGAGGGAGGCGGTGATGATGTCAGGCTTGAACTTCGACCTAGGCGAGACGCTCGACATGCTGCGCGACACGGCTCGCGCCTTCGCGTCGGAAGAAATCGCGCCGCGCGCCGCGGACATCGACCGGGACAACGTCTTTCCGCCCGACCTCTGGGGCAAGTTCGGCGAGATGGGACTCCTCGGCATCACCGTCGAGGAGGACTATGGCGGTTCGGGGCTCGGCTACCTCGCTCACGTCGTGGCCATGGAGGAGATTTCCCGCGCGTCCGCGTCGGTGGCCCTCTCCTACGGCGCGCACTCGAACCTGTGCGTCAACCAGATCCGCCGCAACGGCACTGAGGAGCAGAAGCGCAAATATCTGCCGAAGCTCGTCTCCGGCGAGCATGTCGGCGCGCTCGCCATGAGTGAGCCGGGCTCGGGGTCCGACGTGATCTCGATGCGCACCCGCGCCGACAGGCGCGGCGACCGTTACGTCCTCAACGGCAGCAAAATGTGGATCACCAACGGCCCCGACGCGGACACGCTCGTGGTTTACGCCAAAACCGACCCGGACGCTGGCCCGCGCGGCATCACGGCCTTCCTGATCGAAAAGGGGTTCCGGGGCTTCTCGACCGCCCAAAAACTCGACAAGCTG
>JAJKJG010000121.1 GCA_021154065.1 Methylobacterium sp. | reverse complement strand
GCCGGCGCGAAGTTCGCAACCGCCGACCTCATCGGCACGCCGTGGCAGGTCCTCGTCGGCCCGAAGAGCCTCGCCGAGGGCAAGGTCGAGCTCAAGCGCCGCGCCACGGGCGAGCGCGAGCTCCTGCCGGTTGCCGACGTCGTGGCGCGGCTTCAGGCGTGATGGTGCTGCACCGGCGTCAGAGCGCGCGCCCACCTCTCCCGGAGGGAGAGGTCGAGACGGCGATAGCCGTCCGGGTGATGGATTGCGGTCTCTCCGGTCCGGGCGCTCCCCTCACCCGGTCGCGGCTTTGCCGCGACTCGACCTCTCCCCATGGGAGAGGTGCTCCATGACCGCCTCTCGCGCCGCCACCCGCGCCTTCGCCGGCTACGAATGGATGCTTGCCGGGCGCTACCTGCGGACGCGCCGGCGGGAGGGCTTCGTCTCGGTCATCGCGGCGTTCTCGTTCCTCGGCATCATGCTCGGCGTCGGGCTCCTGATCATCGTGCTGTCGGTGATGAGCGGGTTCCGCAAGGAGCTTCTCGGCAAGATCGTCGGCATCAACGGCCACATCTTCATCGCCGCGCTCGATGCGCCGCTGACCGACTACGCGCAGGTCGCCGAGCGCGTCACGAAGGTCGCGGGGGTGCGCCGGGCTGTTCCCCTCGTCGAGGGTCAGGCCTTCGCCTCCTCGCCCTATAACGGCGGCGGCGTGCTCGTGCGCGGCGTGCGCCCGGAGGACATCCGCCGGATCGAGGCGGTCGCCGGCAATGTCCGCCAGGGCAGCCTCGGCGGCTTCGACGAGGGCGGCGTCGCGATCGGGCGCCGCCTGGCCGAGCACCTCTCGCTGCAGGCGGGCGACACGATCACGCTTGCGACCCCGAAAGGCGCCGCGACGCCGTTCGGCACCGCGCCCAGGATCAAAGGATACCAGGTCGCCGCGATCTTCGAGCTCGGCATGTCCGAGTTCGACGCCAGCTTCGTCTTCATGCCGCTGTCGGAGGCGCAGGCCTTCTTCAACCGCGAGGACGACGTGACGGTGATCGAGGTGTTCCTCGACGACGCCGACCGGATCGACGAGGCGCGCCAGGGGATCGAGGCGGCGGTCGGGCGCCCTGTGGTCCTGACCGATTGGCGCCAGCGCAACCGCACCTTCTTCGCCGCTCTCGAGGTCGAGCGCAACGTCATGTTCATCATCCTCAGCGTCGTCGTGATCGTCGCCGCCTTCAACATCATCTCCGGGCTGATCATGCTGGTGAAGGACAAGTCGAGCGACATCGCCATCCTGCGCACCATGGGGGCGACGCGCGGCGCGATCATGCGCGTCTTCCTCATCACCGGGATGTCGATCGGCGTCGCCGGCACGCTCGCCGGCTTCCTCCTCGGGCTCGTCTTCACGGCGAACATCCAGTCGATCCAGGAATTCGTCTCCTGGGCGCTTAACCGGCAGCTCTGGGACCCGACGCTGCGGTTCCTGTCGCAGGTCCCCTCCGACATCAACCCGACCGAGGTCGCGGCCGTCGTCGCGATGTCGCTCGTCCTGTCGCTGCTCGCGACGCTGTATCCGTCCTGGCGGGCGGCCCGCCTCGATCCGATCGCGGCGCTGCGCTACGGCTGACCCGGCGATGGAAGGGTCTCCGACACCGGCGCTTCATCTGGCGAAGGTCGCGCGCCGCTACCGCCAAGGGACGGGTTTCCTCGAGATCCTGCGCGACGCCGAGCTCGCGATCTTCCCGGGCGAGGTGGTGGCCCTCGTGGCGCCGTCCGGCACCGGCAAGTCGACCCTCCTCCATGTCGCCGGCCTCCTCGAGAAGCCCGACCGCGGCGAGGTCTTCGTCAACGGCGCGCCGACCTCGGCCATGGACGATATCGGCCGCACCCGCCTGCGTCGCGAGGAGATCGGCTTCGTCTACCAGTTCCACCACCTGCTGCCGGAATTCTCGGCGCTCGAGAACGTGGTCATGCCCCAGCTCATCGGCGGGCTCGCAAAGCCCGAGGCGCGGGCGCGGGCGAGCGAGCTCCTGAGGTTCCTCGGCTTGGCCGAGCGGCTCAGGCACCGGCCGGCGGAGCTTTCCGGTGGCGAGCAGCAGCGCGTCGCAATCGCCCGCGCGGTCGCGAACGCGCCGCGCCTGCTTCTGGCCGACGAGCCGACCGGCAACCTCGACCCGCAGACGGCAAGCCAGGTGTTCTCGACCCTCAACGCCATCGTGCGCGCCTCCGGCCTCGCGGCCTTGGTCGCGACCCATAACCTCGATCTCGCGGCCCGCATGGACCGGCGCGTCACGATCCGGAACGGCGCCGTCGTGCCGCTGCCCTGACGGGCGTCCGGTCTCGTCCGCCAGAAGCTTGGCCGGGAACGTTGCCCCCTCTGGCGAATTCCTGTCCTATGCCGCCCCCGGGAAGGCGAATCGCAACCGAAGAGGAAGTGCCCGATGGTCAAAGGACTTGTGTTCGCGGCAGGTGTCGCGCTCGTTGCCTCGACATTCCAGGCGCAAGCCATGCCGGCCGGCCCGATCGGCTTCCGGGAGGACTCGCTGGTCACCACCGTCGCGGAAGGCTGCGGCCGAGGCTGGGAGCGCAACCGGTTCGGCGAGTGCCGTCCGTTCCGCGGCCGCGGCTACGGCGGCCCCGCCGTCGTCGTGCGGCCGCCCGTCGTCGTCGCGCCGCGGGTGGTCGCCCCCCGCCGCTGCGTGACCCGGGTCACGCCATACGGCGTGCGCGAAGTCTGCCGCTGACGCGGCTGGCGCCAACCCGAAAGCCCCGCCTCCGGCGGGGCTTTTTCATTTGGCTCACCACCACCGCGCCGCCGTCCCGTTGCCGGGTCCGGTTGACAAGAACAAAACATGAACATACGCTCCCTGGACTGCTCAGGAGGGAATCATGGCTCGCGCGCTCATCGTCGGTCTCGTGGAACTCGGGTCGCTTGCGATCTTCAGCGCCGGCATCGCGGTGCTGACGGTGGCGATCGCGCCGGGGCTTTAGGCCCGCTGTCCACAGCGCCGGCTCCGGCGCGTCCGGTTCGGGGTCGACTCCGCCCTTCCGACTCTGGAATGTGCCGTCCCGAGGGGACGGCGCGATGGCGAAGATCTTGAAGGACGTCGGCTTCGTGCACCTGCACGTGCACTCGTCCTACTCGCTCCTCGAGGGCGCGCTGAAGATCGCCGATCTCGCGAAGCTCGCGGCGGCCGACCGGCAGCCGGCGCTGGCGCTGACCGATACCGACAACCTCTTCGGCGCGCTCGAGTTTTCCGAGAAGCTTGCCGAGAAGGGCATCCAGCCGATCGCCGGGATGCAGCTTTCTGTGCAGTTCGAGGCGCCGGACCCGGCAGCGCGCGTCCAGCAGGTCCAGCCGGCGAACCTCGTGCTTTTGGCGCAGAGCGAGGAGGGCTACGGCAATCTGATGCGGCTCGCGAGCCGGGCCTATTTCGACGTGCCGCTCGGCGACGCGCCGCGCATCGCCGCGCCGCTCCTCGCGGCGCACGCCGCCGGCCTCATCGCGCTCACTGGCGGGCCGTCGGGACCGCTCGACGCCGCGCTCCGGCTCGGCGGCCGGCGCGACCTCGCCGAGGCGCGGCTCGCGGCCCTGAGGGACGCCTTCGGCGATCGGCTCTATGTCGAGATCCAGCGCCACGGCCTCGATGACGAGCGGGCGATCGAGGCCGAGCTCATCGCGCTTGCCGACCGCCACGGGCTGCCGCTCGTCGCCGCAAACGAGCCCTTCTTCGGCCGGAGCGACGACTACGAGGCTCACGACGCGCTCCTCGCCATCGCCGAAGGACGCCTCGTCGGCGACGAGAACCGGCGCCGCCTGACGCCCGAGCACCATTTCAAGACCCGGGCGCAGATGGCCGAGCTGTTTCGCGATCTGCCGGACGCCGTGCAGGCGACGGTCGAGATCGCGATGCGCTGCGCGTTCCGCGTCCGCACCGCAAAGCCGTTCCTGCCGCGCTTTTCCCGCACCGCCGAAGGCGACGCGCTCGACGAGGCCGGGGAGCTGCGCCGGCAGGCGGAGGAGGGGCTCGAGCAGCGCCTCGCCGCGCACGGGCCGGCGCCGGGCCTGACCGCCGCCCAGTACCGCGAGCGCCTCGCCTATGAGGTCGATGTCATCAGCCGGATGAAATACCCGGGCTACTTCCTCATCGTCGCCGATTTCATCAAATGGGCGAAGGACCACGACATCCCGGTCGGGCCGGGGCGCGGCTCGGGCGCGGGCTCGCTCGTCGCCTACGCGCTGACCGTCACCGACCTCGACCCCTTACGCTTCGGCCTCCTGTTCGAGCGCTTCCTCAACCCGGAGCGCGTGTCGATGCCGGATTTCGACATCGATTTCTGCGTCGTCGGCCGCGAGCGCGTGATCGAGTACGTGCAGAGCCGTTACGGCGACGCCCAGGTCGCGCAGATCATCACCTTCGGCACGCTCCTCGCCCGCGGCGTCATGCGCGACGTCGGCCGCGTGCTCGAGATGCCCTACGGCCACGTCGACAAGCTGACGAAGCTCGTGCCGCAGAACCCGGCAGCGCCCGTGACGCTGCGCCAGGCGATCGAGGGCGAGCCGCGGCTCCAGACCGCGATCGCCGAGGAGCCGGTGGTCCGACGCATGCTGGCGATCGCGCAGAAGCTCGAGGGCCTGCACCGCCACGCCTCGACCCACGCCGCCGGCGTCGTCATCGGCGACCGCCCGCTCGAGGAGCTCGTGCCGCTCTACCGCGATCCGAAGACCGGCATGCGGGTGACCCAGTACAACATGAAATGGGTCGAGCAGGCGGGCCTCGTGAAGTTCGACTTCCTCGGCCTGACGACGCTGACCGTGCTGCGCACCGCCGTCGACCTCTTGCAGGCGCGCGGCGTCGAGATCGACCTCTCGAGCCTGCCGCTCGACGATCCCAGGACCTACGAGATGCTCGGCCGCGGCGAGACCGTCGGCGTGTTCCAGGTCGAAGGCTCGGGAATGCGCAAGGCGCTCGTCGATATGCGCGCCGACCGCTTCGAGGACCTCATCGCCCTCGTGGCGCTCTACCGCCCGGGGCCGATGGCGAACATCCCGGTCTATTGCGAGCGCAAGCTCGGCAAGGACGAGGGCGGCAAGGAGCACTGGTACCCGCACGCAAAGCTCGAGCCGATCCTGCGCGAGACCTTCGGCATCATCGTCTACCAGGAACAGGTGATGGAGGTGTCGAAGCTCTTGGCCGGCTACTCGCTCGGCGAGGCCGACCTCCTGCGCCGCGCCATGGGCAAGAAGATCAAGGCCGAGATGGACGCGCAGCGCGAGCGCTTCGTCTCGGGCGCGGTCGAGCGCGGCCTCTCGAAGGCGCAGGCGAGCGAGATCTTCGATCTCCTCGCCAAGTTCGCCGACTACGGCTTCAACAAGAGCCACGCGGCCGCCTACGCGCTCATCGCCTACCAGACGGCCTACCTCAAGGCGAACTTTCCCGTAGAGTTCCTCGCCGCCTCGATGACGCTCTCGCTCGACAACACCGACAAGCTCGGCGAATTCCGCCGCGAGGCGCAGCGCCTCGGCATCGGGGTCGAGCCGCCCTCGGTCAACCGCTCGGGCACCGATTTCGACGTCCATGACGGGGCGATCCGCTACGCGCTTGCGGCCGTCAAGGGCGTCGGCCGCGAGGCCGTCAGGGGGCTGATCGAGGCCCGCGGAGAGACGCCTTTCGCCGACCTCGGCGACCTCGCCCGGCGCATCAACCCGCGGCTGATCAACAAGCGCACGCTCGAGAGCCTCGTCGCGGCGGGCGCGCTCGACGAGCTCGAGCCCGATCGCGCCCGCGCCAACGCCGCCGTCGACGCCATGATGGCGATGGCCCAGCGCTCGCTCGAGACCGCCGCCGGCGGCATGGACGACATGTTCGGCGGCGTCGCCGCGGCCGAGGTCGCGTTGCGCATCCCGCCCTACGAGCCGTGGCCGGCCTCGGTCCGGCTGCAGAAGGAATATGCCGCCGTCGGCTTCTTCCTGTCCGGCCACCCGCTCGACGAGTTCGGCCCGGTGCTCGAGCGCTTAAGGGTGCAGAAATGGGTCGATTTCTGCCGCGCCGTAAAGGGCGGCGTATCGGTCGGGCGCGTCGCCGCGACGGTGCTCGACCGCTACGAGCGCCGCACCAAGAGCGGCAGCAAGATGGGCGTCGTCATGCTCTCCGACCAGACCGGGCATTTCGAGGCGATCGTCTTCCAGGAGGGGCTGCAGAAGTACCGCGACCTCCTCGAGCCGGGCCGCGCCCTCGTGCTCGTCCTCCAGGCCGGCCTCGAGGGCGACGAGGTCCGCGCCCGCATCCAATCGGCCGAGTCGCTCGACGAGGCGGCGGCGCGCCATCAGAAGGGCATGCGCATCTACCTGCGCACCGACGAGCCGATCCCCTCCGTCGAGAGCCGCCTGCGCGAGCGCGGCGAGTGCGAGGTGTCGCTGGTGCTGATCCTCGATTCCGGCGAGCGCGAGGTCGAGGTCAAGCTGCCGGGCCGCTACCAGGTCTCGCCGCAGATCGCCGGCGCGCTGCGCGCCGCGCCGGGCGTGGTGCATGTCGAGATGAGCTGAAGCGCAGGGAGAGCCGGCGGCTCAGAACTGAATCTCGAAGCGCCCCTTGAAGGTGTGGTCCTGTGCGTCCTGGGCGAGGGCGCCGGCATAGGAAACGCCGAGCGCGGCGGTTTGGCCGATGCGGTAGTCGAGGCCGGCCTCGGCGACGAGGCTGTCGCGGGCAATCGGCGCACCGGCGATGACGAACGGCAGCGGGCCGCCGGGGAAGCCGAGGAGCGCCGTCGGCGTCGTGTCGCCGAAGGCGCGGCGCCAGCCGATGAGGCCGCGCGCGACGAACGGCGTGTCCATCCCGAGCCTCGCCTCGGCGCGCACGCCGAGGGTCGAGAAGCCGACCTCGTGGGTGCGCGCGAAGCTCTGGAGCGCTGCCGCGCCGCCGCCTTCGCGGAAGCCATCAGTGCCGACGCGCAGGGCTGCGAGCTGCCCGAAGGGCTCGACCGTCGCGGCCCCGATCGGGACTCGATAGCCCGCCTCGCCGAATGCCTGGAGCACGGTCTGGTCGTAGCCGGCGCGTAAGCCATCGGCGAAACCGCGGAAGGCGACAGCGCGGCTCGCCGTCACGTCCTGTCCGGCGATGGCGGCGCCGGCGCGCAGTTGCACCGCCCCGAGATTCGCGCCGCCGTAGACTGCGCCGTGCACGCTCTCGATCGCGGCGGAGCTGAGACGAGAAGCGACGTCGATCGAGGTGCGGGTGTAGCCGCCGGCAACGCCCGCCCGCCAGCGCTCGTCGAAGGTCGCGTCGGCGCCAAGAATGAAGCCGCCGGTCGAGCGCTTGAGCGCGGCCGTGCCGGCCTCGCCGTCGGTGCGGCCGAAGGCACCGAAGCCCTGGCCCCACACCGCGAAGACCCGCGGATCGATCGGTTGGACCGGCACCGCCACCGCCTGGCGCGGCCCCGGCGCGTCGGCCGCATAGGACGCGAAGGCCGATTGCGTCTGCCCACCGGCGGCAGGCGTCCCGAGCCCGCGCAGCCGGTCGAGCAGCGCGTCGCGCACGAGCCGGCTCTCCTCGACCGCGGCGGTCACGGCGCTCGCGTGCACCTCGCCGGAGAGGAGGTCGAAGGCGCCGCGGGCTTCCGTGGCCCTCAGGCCGAGGATGG
Organism: Methylobacterium sp.; assembly: GCA_021154065.1. The sequence goes on along the minus strand of JAJKJG010000121.1, from coordinate 126 downwards.
CGTTGAAGACCGGGTTGCCGAAGCCGAGCGCCTCGGCAGCGCGGCCGGCGCTCGCCTGGTTTGGCGTGACGGCCGCCCGCGAGAACTCGAGGTCGTTGCGCCTGAGCGTCAAGGTGACATCGGTCG
>JAJKJG010000120.1 GCA_021154065.1 Methylobacterium sp. | reverse complement strand
GAGGCGGAGCCGATCGCGGCGGACGAGACCGGCATCGTCGTCGGGCTTCTCGGCCCGGCGCCGGTCTCGCCGGACGAGCTTGCCCGACAATCCGGCCTGTCGATCCGGGCCGTGAACGGCATCCTGCTCGAGCTGGAGCTTGCCGGACGCCTGGTGCGGCACGCCGGCAGCGGCGTCTCGCTGAACGCCTGAGGCGGGCGGCGCTACTTCGTTTTCTGGACCGGGTGACCCGCTTCGATCTGGGTCATCTCGAGCAGATAGGCGAGGGCGCCGAGCTTCGCCGAGCGCGCCAGCACCGCAAGATCGGCGCTCATCTGACCGATGTAGGCGGCGATCTCAGGCGCGCTCTCGAGGCCCGATGACGGAACTCGCCCGTCCGTAGCGCGGGGCGAAGCGGTCTCCGTGATCGGCGGCGGGTCCGGGAGCGGGCGTTTCATGAATCACGCAATCTCATGAGGCAACGCAGTGAGTGTAACCCACCCCAACCGGCAGTTTCAAGACACAACCTGATACAACTCAGGAATTGCAATCTTGGCTTTTATGAGTGTGGCTGGAATGGCGAGGTTCGCGGAGCGCCTCCAGGAAGCCCTGGAGGATGTAGGCCGCTGCCATCTTGTCGACGAGCGCGGCGCGGCGGCGCCGGGTGGTGTCGAAATCAATCAGCATCCGGTTCACCGCGGCCGTCGAGAGGCGCTCGTCCCAGAACAGCGTCGGCAGGCGGATATGGGCGGCGAGATTGCGCGCGAAGGCGCGGGTCGCCTGAGCCCGCGGGCCTTCGGCGCCGTCCATGTTCAGCGGCAGGCCGAAGACGATCGCGCCGATGCCGAAACGGGCGACGAGCGCCTGGATTTTCTTGGCGTCCGCCGTGAACTTCGAGCGCTCGAGGGTCTCGAGCGGCGATGCGATGCGGCGCTCGACGTCGGAGAGGGCGAGCCCGAGCGTCTTCGTGCCGAGATCGACGCCGAGGAGGCGGGCATGCCGGGGCAGGGCGGCGAGCACCGCTGCCGGGTCGTCTTTCTCCTCAGCCATGAAGTCCCGCCATCGATTGTCGCCCCGGCCGGGCTGGACTACCGCTTAGACCACATTCGATCCGCTGGAGCGCCCGTCATGAGAATCACCTGGTTCGGCCATTCCGCCTTTCGCCTCGACTTTTCGGATAAGGTCGTCCTGATCGACCCGTTCTTCACCGGCAACCCGGCGTTCGACGGCGATCGCTCCAAAGCCGTCGACGGTGTGACCCACATCATCATCACCCACGGCCACGGCGATCATATCGGCGATGCCGTCGAGATCTCGAAGGCGAGCGGGGCCAAGGTCATCACCAACTACGACCTGTGCATGTGGCTCGCCTCCAAAGGCCTGGAGAACTTCGATCCGATGAACACCGGCGGCACGACGGACCAGGGCGGCTTCACCGTCACCCTCGTCAGGGCCGACCACTCGGCCGGCATGGTCGAGGCCGGGGTGACGTTCCCGCTCGGCAATCCGAACGGCGCCATCGTCAAGGCGGAGGGCGAGCCCACCGTCTATCACATGGGGGATACGGACATCTTCGGCGACATGGCGCTCATCGCCGAGATCCACGCGCCGCAAGTCCTGATCGTGCCGATCGGGGACCGCTTCACCATGGGCCCGACGACTGCGGCGCTGGCGGTCAGCCGCTTCTTCAAGCCGAAGGCCGTCATCCCGGCCCATTACGGCTCCTTCCCGATCATCGAGCCGAACGCCGACAAATTCGTCGCGGCAATGGACGGCAGCGGCGTCCAGGTTCTCGTGCCGCACAAGCACACGGCGGTGCGGATCCCGTAGCCGGCGCGTCTTAACCCTTCTTTAGGCATTCGCTGGCCGCTCCGGGACGAAGCCGGCATAGTCGCGTTCACGAAGAATTCACCTCGATGAGGGTGAGGCGTGGACGCAGAGCGAGATTCCTCTCTGGTACTGGCAGCCGCCGTCGGCTTCGCGCCACCGGAAGGCGGCGGGTTCGGCATTGAGCTCGACCATCCGAACCTCTTTCAGGTCGGAGCTGCCGTGCCGGCCGGCAATTGGCCGGGACCGCGGCCGTGCTGGCGCGTCGAGACCGTCTCCGGCGCCTCCGGCAAAGCGGCGCGCCGCCTCGTCAAGGAGCCGCTCACGATCGAGCGCCTCGCCGCCTGGGCGGAGCGGTTGCGCGGTTCCGAAAAGCCTTCCGTCGCGGCGAGCGAGGCGCCGGCCGCCGAGGCCGGCAGGGGCGCTCCCGCCCGGGCGATCCGCGCCGTCGACGTCGTCGCCGTCAGGCGCATCGTCCAGCCTGCCGAAACCACCGCGCCGACGCGGCTCATCCCGCGACCGGAGCTCGCGATCCAGCGCGGAGGGTTCGGTATCGGCGGCATCCCGAGCTCGCCGGGGATGCGCTTCGTACTGTTGTGCCTTGCCGCCTTTTTCCTCTCCGCCGGGGGCGTGCACAGCTACCTGCGCTGGAAGCAGACGCGGGTGATCGTGATCCCGGTCAGCACCAATCCGGATTCGATGATCACCTGACACTCCAAGGACCCTGTAAGGGGTCGCCTCGACGCGCATTGCAGCGCAAAACCGGCCGGTGCTATAGGCGCTGCAGCCATCGGCCCCATTCTTTTGAAAGCCACGTCATGTCGGTCGACCATCAGACGGTGCGCCGCATCGCGCGTCTTGCGCGCATCGCGGTCACCGAGGACGACGTCCCGCACCTGGAAGGCGAGCTCAACGCCATCCTGTCCTTCGTCGAGCAGCTGAACGAGGTCGATGTCGAGGGCGTCGAGCCGATGACTTCGGTGACGCCGATGGCGATGAAGAAACGCGCCGACGCCGTGACCGACGGCGGCTATGCCGATGCCATCGTCAAGAATGCGCCTGCGACCGAGGACCATTTCTTCCTCGTGCCGAAGGTGGTGGAATGAGCGCGCGTCTCGGACAAGGTTGAGAAGGCATGTTCGGCCGAAAGAAAGCACCGGCAAAGGCGGGTCTCGTCGGTCCGAACGGGCAAAACTTGCTGCCAATGACCCCTGCGCAGTTCGACACCTCATGAACAATCTCTGTGGCACGGGTGCCGCAAAGGACGAGGCCATCGGTAAAATCAAAGCAGCCATCGACGACGCCCGTCAGCTGCAGGAGTTCAATGCGATTCCGACGACAAACCCGAAGTACTACTCGATCGCGATGATTAGCCTCGATCGCCACTGCAACGTCAATGTGGATTGGAGGCCAGCCAGCGAAGACGAGGAGCCGAACCCGGTTCTCGACGACAGCTGATAACACGAAAATCCATGACCGATCTCACGACCCTCACGCTTGCTGACGCCCGCGACGGGCTGAAAGCGAAGCGCTTCTCCTCGGCCGAGCTGACGCGCGCCCATGTCGGCGTGATCGAGAAGGCGCGGGCGCTCAACGCCTTCGTGCTCGAGACGCCGGAGCGCGCGCTCGAGATGGCGCAGGCCTCCGATGCGCGGCTCGCGAAGGGAGAAGGGGGCGCCCTCGAAGGGCTGCCGCTCGGCATCAAGGACCTGTTCTGCACCAAGGGCTTCCAGACCACCGCCGGCTCGAACATCCTCAAGGGCTTCGAGCCGCAATATGAATCCACCATCACGCAGCAGCTGTGGCGCGAAGGCGCCGTGATGCTGGGCAAGCTCAACAACGACGAGTTCGCCATGGGCTCGTCGAACGAGACCAGCGCCTTCGGCCCGGTCGTATCGCCGTGGCGGCGCAGAGGCTCGAACGTGCACGCCTCCGAGGCCTCCGGGGCGGTCGAGGGTGCCCATCTCGTGCCCGGCGGATCCTCGGGCGGGTCGGCGGCGGCCGTCGCGGCGCGGCTCTGCCTCGGCGCGACCGCGACCGACACCGGCGGCTCGATCCGCCAGCCCGCCGCCTTCACCGGCACCGTCGGCATCAAGCCGACCTACGGCCGCTGCTCGCGCTGGGGTGTGGTCGCCTTCGCCTCCTCGCTCGATCAGGCCGGCCCGATCGCCCGCACGGTGCGCGACTGCGCCATCCTGCTCGGCGCGATGGCCGGTCCCGATCCGAAGGACACGACCTCGGCCGAGATCGGCGTGCCGGATTTCGAGGCCGCGGTCTCGCGCGGCGCCAAGGGCCTGAAGATCGGCATTCCGAAGGAATACCGGCTCGACGGCATGCCGCCGGAGATCGAGCGGCTGTGGCAGGAGGGCGCGGCGTGGCTGAAGGCGGCCGGCGCCGAGATCGTCGAGGTGTCGCTGCCGCACACGAAATACGCACTGCCGGCCTACTACATCGTCGCGCCGGCCGAGGCCTCCTCGAACCTCGCCCGCTATGACGGCGTGCGCTACGGCCTGCGCGAGCCCGGCCGCGACGTCACCGAGCTGTACGAGCATACCCGCGCGGCGGGCTTCGGCCGCGAGGTCAAGCGCCGGATCATGATCGGCACCTACGTGCTCTCGGCCGGGTACTACGACGCCTACTACGTCCGGGCCCAGAAGATCCGCACGCTGATCAAGCGCGATTTCGAGGCCGTCTATGCGGCGGGCGTCGACGCGATCCTCACCCCCGCGACCCCGTCGGCGGCCTTCGGAATCGGCGAGAAGGGCTCGGGCGATCCGGTCGAGATGTACCTCAACGACGTGTTCACGGTGACGGTGAACATGGCGGGATTGCCCGGAATTGCCGTCCCGGCGGGCCTTGATGGCCAGGGCCTGCCGCTCGGGCTGCAGCTCATCGGCCGGCCGTTCGACGAGGAGACCCTGTTCGCCGCAGCCCAAGCCATCGAGGATGCGGCGGGGCGGACAGTGTTGCCGGAGCCGTGGTGGGCGTGAGCCGCCCAAACGAAAGGGCCCGGCGAACCGGGCCCTGACGTTCTCCCGAAGCGAGAGGCCTACTGGGGCGTGGCGGGCTTCGCCGGCGCGGCCGGTGTGGCGGGCGAGGCCGGTGTCGCGGGCGCCGTCGTGGCCGGGCCCGATGTCGAGCCTGTCGTGCCGCTGCCAGCCGGACGGCTCGTCGTCGTCGCGGTGGTGTTCACGTCGCGGCCGCCGCTGCCGCTCCAGTTGAAGAGCGCGAACAGCGCCAGGAGCACGACAAG
>JAJKJG010000119.1 GCA_021154065.1 Methylobacterium sp. | reverse complement strand
CTCTTCCACGGCATCGACTCGGAGGCGCTGCTCGCGGTGCCGTTCTTCCTCCTCGTCGGCGAGCTGATGACGGCGGCAAACGTCACCCACCGCATGATCACGCTCGCCCAGACGCTCGTCGGCCATTTTCGCGGCGGCCTCGCACAGGTCGTGACGGTGTTCTCGATGTTCTTCGCCGGCATCTCCGGCTCGTCGACCGCGGACGTCGCGGTGCTCGCCCGCACCGTCGGGCCGGAGATGAGCCGGGAGGGCTACGACAAGGCCTTCACGGCGGCGCTCATCGCCTCGGCCTCGACGATCGCGAACCTGATCCCGCCGAGCATCATGGCGATCGTCTACGGCGCGACCGGCAACGTCTCGATCGGCGGGCTGTTCCTCGGCGGCGTCGTGCCGGGACTCCTCGTCGGCTTCGGGCTGATGATCTTCAGCCATTTCTTCGGGCCGAGCGGCGTCAGGCGAAAGCGCGCCACCTTCGGCCAGTTCGCCGAGGCGGCGAAGCTCTCGGCGCTGCCGCTGATGATCCCGTTCATCATCATGGGCGGCATCCTCTCGGGCTTCTTCACCCCGACCGAGGCCGGCCTCGTCGCGGTTGCCTATATCGTCTTCATCCTGATTCCGCTCGTGAACCGCGGGCACATCAAGAACCTGCCGCGCGATTTCGCCAATGCCGGGCTGCTCTACTCGATCCCGATGGCGGCGGTCGCGGCCGCCTCGGCGTTCGGCTGGATGCTCGCCTATCTGCGCGGGCCTGACGTGGTGGCGGCCTGGATCGAGGGCTTCGCCGGCCACAACGGCCTCATCATCATGTTCCTCTTGGTTGTGCTGTTCGTCATCGTCGGCGACTTCATGGACGCGGTGCCGGCGATCATCATCTTCATGCCGATCATCACGGCGCTGACCGCGCTCGGCGAGATTAACCCGGTGCACATGGGGGTCGTCATCGTCGTGACCCTCGCCTTCGGCCTGATCACGCCGCCCTACGGGCTGTCGCTGCTGATGGCGTCGAAATTCACCGGCGTCGGCTTCATGGCGGCGGTGATGCGCTCGCTGCCGCTCTACCTCGTCTTCTTCGCGACCATCGCCTTCTGCATCTTCTTCCCGGAGGTGGTGCTGTGGCTGCCGAAGAAGCTGCTGCCGGAGTCGGTCGGCTGCTTCAAGAGCCCGACCGGCGCCGGCTACATCTGCCCGCAGTTCTGATCCTCTCCTGCTTGCGGGAAGGGGAGCCGGCGCGGCCGCGCCGGCCGGGCAAGGGCAGGCGCCCGCATTTTTCGGCACCATGATATTCTTGACCGCGTTGCTTTTTTGGCGTTACAGAAAAGCGTGACAACGTGGGACGAAGCGAAGCGCGGCGAGAACCTGCGCAGACACGGCATGGACCTCGCCCACGCCGAGTACTTCGAGTTCGACACCGCGCTCGTCGAGGAGGACCGCGACGTGCGCCACGAGGCTCGGTTCCGCGCGACCGGCTGGCTGCGGGGCCGTCTCTGCTTCCTCGTCTTCACCCTCCAAGATGGCGACGAGGTGCACGCGATAAGTCTCAGGCCCGCCACGCCGAAGGAGCGCCGCCACTACTATGTCGAAGAAACCTGACCCGCTCACGCTCGCGGAGCTCAACGACATCGAGCGCCGCCGCAAAGCCGCCCGCGCCCGTGCCCGCCGCCTCGACGAGACGGCCGATGCCGAGGCCGATGCCGCGGTGCTTGCAGCCGCCGCGGCCGATCCCGACGCGCAGCCCATGACGGACGGCTCCCTGAAGCGCATGCGTCCGGCGCACGAGGTCGTCCCGGAGCTCGTGGCCCGAACGCTGCGCCGGCGCGGTCGGCCACGCTCGCCCTCGCCGAAGCAGCAGGTTACGCTGCGGCTGGATGCCGACCTGATTGCGCGTCTGCGCGCCAGCGGAGCGGGCTGGCAGGTGCGTGTCAACGAAGTCCTCAAGCGCTGGCTGGCGCGGCGCGGAGCGTGAGCCGGTCGAGCCCCTCCGCGAATCTCGCCAGCACACCCACGAACTCCTCGACCCGCGTCACCGGGAAGAAATGGCCGCCGGTGCGGAACATGTGGACCTGTGCGCCGGGGAAGGCGCGGGCCTGCTCGCGCTGCAGGAAGGCCGGCACGATGAGGTCGTCCTCGGCGCCCTGGATCAGCACCGGCAGGGCGATCCGGCCGACCTCGCCGCTGCTGTCGAAGCGCAGGATCGCCTCGATGCGCTCGGCGACGACGTCCTGCTGCGCCGGCGTCATCGGCGCTGCCGCGAGCATCGCCTCGTAGCGCGGCCAGTTGGCCTCGAGCCAGTCGGCCGGGTAGCCGAGGAAGGCGACCATGGCGGCGTATTCGCGCGGCGCGATGCGCAGGATCGCGAGGCGGGAGCGGAACAGCTCCGCCATGTAGCGGTTCGGCCGCAGCCACGACCCGGAGAGCACGAGGCCGGCGATGCGCGACGGCTCGGCGAGCGCCATCGCCTGCAGGATGACGCCGCCGGTCGAGTGCCCGAGGAGCAGCGCACGGGCGCTGCCGGCATGCTCGAGCACGGCGAGAGAATCCTGCGCCAGCCAGTCGATATCGACCGCGCCGGCGCCGCGCGTGCTCGCGCCGATGCCGCGCTGGTCGAACCTGATGACGCGAAAGCCTCGCTCGCGCAGCGGCGCGACGACCGGCTCCCAGAACGCCGCCGTGCCGCCGAGCCCGGTGACGAGAAGGAGGTCGCGGCCGTCGCCGTCGACATGCACGGCGATCTCGGCGCCGTCCTCGAGGCGCAGCGTGGAGGCGGCCATGGCCGGATCAGCGCAGCGGCGAGAAGGCGGTCGGCTTGAGGATGCGCGAGCGCTGCACGTCGAGCATGCCGTTCGTCATTTTGAGGTAGTCCGTCCAGCGCGGGTCGGCGGCCATGCGCTCGCGCCGGGCCTCGCGGTCGGTGAGGCTGTCGTACTGCCACCAGGCGACGACGTGGTTGAGCTCGCCGATGTCGGTGGTGAAATAGCCGAGGAACTTCCCCAGGTGCTCCTTCTGGATCGGCAGTCCGTGCTGGCCGTAGAGCCCGATGAACTCGGCGAGCTTGCCGTGCCTCACCCGGTAGTCGCGTTCCTCGATGATCATCTATGCCTCGCTGTTTTGGTCGTAGCTCTTGTCGGTCCAGCCGAACACGGTCCGGGCCTCGATCTCGGCGATGTTCTCGGGCCGCGGGAACGGCTCCGGCGCCGGATCGCCGGGCCGCATCGGCCGGCCGATCTCGGCGAAGAAGCGGTCGAGCCCGCCGGGCAGCAGGATCCAGAGGAAGGTCATCGGCTCATCGTGCGGGTTGAGGAAGTGGTGCCGCCGCTGCTTGTCGACGAACACCGCCGAGCCCTTCTCGAGCGGATGGTCGACGCCGTCGATGCGGGCGACGCCGCGACCCTCGAGGACGACGATGATCTCCTCCTCGCGGGCATGGGTGTGCTCGCGGACGAAGCAATGCGGCGCCACGGTCTGCGTGCCGATCGAGAAGTTCGCGTCGGCGCCCGTCGTCGCCTGGCTCAGGATGTTGCGGATGAAGCCGTTCGCCGGCACCGGCTGCCAGAAGAAATCGCCTTCGCTCGGCCCGACGATCTTGAAGGTGGTTGATTGTGCAACGGGCGTGTCCATGAGGCTCTCCTCGCAAGCCATCCTACTCCGAGCGCGGGTCGTCCCGGAAGCCGCGGCACGCGGCTATCCGGGACCCACCCGCCGGTGCGTGGACGTGGGTCCCGGCTCTCCGCTTCGCTTCGGCCGGGACGACCTCGAACGAGCTCAGACGACCGTGCGATGCCGCGCGATGCAGGTCTCGATGACCTCGTCCATCGGCCGCGACCACCAGTCATTGGAAAAAATCTCGACCTCGACGAACCCCGCAAATCTCAGCGCCTCGACCTCGCCGCGGATGCGGCGGAGATCGATGACGCCGTCGCCCATCATGCCGCGGTCGAGGAGGAGGTCGCGGGTCGGCACGAGCCAGTCGCAGACGTGGTAGGCGAGCATGCGCTCCCGGCCGCAGCGCCGGATCTCTGCCGACAGCTCCGGATCCCACCAGACGTGATAGACGTCGAGCGCCACGCCGAGCCCGCCGCGTGCCTGCGGGTCGAGCCGGTCGCAGAGGTCGAGGGCGTGCTTGAGCGTGTTCACGCAGGCGCGGTCGGCGGCATACATCGGATGCAGCGGCTCGATCGCGAGCGGCATGCTCGCGGCGCGGGCGTACTCCAGGAGCTCCGCGATGCCGTCCTCGACCTGGGCATGGGCTGCGGGAAGGTCCCTCGACGGCGCTGAGCCCGGCCGCGAGAACTGCGGCAGGCCGCCGACGACGAGGACAAGGCAGGGGCTACCCAGCGCCGCCGCCTCGTCGACCGCCCGCCGATTGTCGTCCCGCGCCTCCTCGCGATGCGCGCCGTCGGCCGGGAACATGCCGCCGCGGCAGTAGCCGGAGAGCTTAAGCCCGGCGTCCTTCACGGCCCGCGCGGCGCGGTCGAGACCGACCGCCGCGACCTGGTCGCGCCAGGGCGAGATCGCGCGCACCTCGTGTCGGGCACAGGCCTCGATGATGGCAAGGAGGTCGCCCTGCTTTCGCACCGTCGCGGTGTTGAGGGAGAGGAGGGCGTGGTCGGCGGAGAGGTCGCGCATTCTATGCTCGCACTGTCATTCCGGGGCGAGCGAAGCGAGAGCCCGGAACCCATAAACACCACCGATCGGGAGCGGGCTCGAACAGTGTCGCTTCTTTCTCGGAGGACGGAGGTTATGGGTTCCGGGCTCCGCCTTCGGCGGCCCCGGAACGACAGCACCGCAGCCTCACGCCTCCACCCCCCGCACCGCCATCACGCAGCGCATGCGCTCGGCGGCGCGCTCCGGATCGCGGAAGAGGCCGGCGCGGTCGGCGAGGCGGAAGAGCTCGGCGAGGTGGAGGGTCGAGCGGGTGCTCTCCTGGCCGCCGGCCATGGTGAAATGGTCCTGGTGGCCGTTGAGATAGGCCATGAAGACGACGCCGGTCTTGTAGAAGCGCGTCGGCGCGCGGAAGATGTGGCGCGACAGCGGCACCGTCGGCGCGAAGATGTCGTGGAAGCTCGCAAGGTCGTCCTTGGCGAGCGCCGAGAGCGCGGCCGCCGCCGCCGGCGCGATGGCATCGAAGATGCCGAGCAGCGCGTGCGAGAAGCCGTGCTCGTCGCCGGCGATCAGCTCGGCGTAGTTGAAGTCGTCGCCCGTATACATGCGCACGCGCTTGTCGAGGCGCCGGCGCATGGCGATCTCCTTGTCCTTGTCGAGGAGCGAGACCTTGACGCCGTCGATCTTGCCCGCGTTGTCGTTGATGACCGCGACGGCGGTGTCCATGGCGCGGTTAAGATCCGCCGTGCCCCAGTAGCCCTTGAGCGCCGGGTCGAACATGTCGCCGAGCCAGTGGATGATCACCGGCTCGCGCACCTGGCCGAGGATGCGGCCGTAGACCTTGGCGTAGTCGTCCGGGGTCTTGGCGAGCCGGGCGAGGGCGCGGGAGGCCATCAGGATGATGCGCCCGCCGACCGCCTCGATGGCTGCGACCTGCTCCTCATAGGCGCGGGTCACGTCGTCGAGGCTCCTGGCGTCGCCCGGATCGAGGTGATCGGTGCCGGCGCCGGAGAACACCACCGCGCCGTCGCGGCGCTTCGAGGCGGCGACCGAGCGCTTGATCAGCTCGAGCGCCATCGGCCAGTCGAGCCCCATGCCGCGCTGCGCCGTATCCATCGCCTCGGCGACGCCGAGCCCGAGGTCCCAGAGGTGCTCGCGGAAGGCGATGGTGCGCTCCCAATCGGGCGCCACCGTAAGCCAGGGATCGACCTCGGCGAGCGGCTCGACGACCATGTGGGCGGCGGCGAGCGCGATACGGTTCAGCGGCCCGCTCACCCGCTCGGGGAAGTCCTTGGGGACCGACAGGTCGAAGCGCTCGAGCCTGCCGCCGGCGGTCGGCAGACGCAGCGAGAGGGCCGTGACGGCGCGTTGGATGTTCATGTCTTGCTCCTCAACCCTCTCGCGGTCGTCCCGGAAGCGGCGAAGCCGCTATCCGGGACCCATGGCTCCGGCGCAGTGGTCCCGGCTCTCCGCTTCGCTCCGGCCGGGACGACCCCGCGTTCAACGCGTCGACTATTCCGCCGCCATGGCCGGCGCGGTCTCCGCCCCGTACTGAAGCGGCGGCACGTCGATCCAGCGGCGCTCCTTCCAGCTTTGCAGCGCCGCCTCGACGAGCTGCACGCCCTTCGCGCCCTCGCGCAGCGTGTAGCGGTAGGGCGCGTCCTCGGCGACGTGGCGGATGAACATCTCCCACTGCGCCTTGAAGCCGTTGTCGTAGGCCGTGTTGTCGGGCACGCGCTGCCAGGTGTCGTAGAAATCGATCGATTGCTTCACGTCCGGGTTCCAGACCGGACGGGGCGTGCCGGCGCGGGGCTGCATGACGCAGTCCTGGAGGCCGGCGACGGCGGAGCCGAGCGTGCCGTCGACCTGGAAGGTGACGAGGTCGTCGCGGTAGACGCGCGTCGCCCAGGACATGTTGATGTGGGCGATGACGCCGCCGTCGAGCTGGAAGGTGGCGTAGGCGGCGTCGTCCGCGGTCGCCTTGTACTTGGCGCCGCTCTCATCGACCCGCTCGGGGATGTGCGTCGCGCCGAGGCAGGAGACCGCCTGCACCTCGCCGAAGAGGTTGTCGAGCACGTAGCGCCAGTGGCAGACCATGTCGAGGATCATGCCGCCGCCGTCCTCGGCGCGGTAGTTCCAGGACGGGCGCTGCGCCGGCTGGCCCCAATCGCCCTCGAAAACCCAATAGCCGAAGTCGCCCTTGACCGTCAGCATGCGGCCGAAGAAGCCTGCGTCGCGGAGCATGCGCAGCTTCTGCAGGCCGGGCAGGAAGAGCTTGTCCTGGACGACGCCGTTCTTCACGCCTTTCGCCTCCGCAAGCCGGCAGATCTTCACCGCCTCGGCGAGGTTCGTCGCGATCGGCTTCTCGCAATAGACGTGCTTGCCGGCGGCGATCGCCTTCTCCAGCAGGCGAGGGCGCATCTGCGTCGTCGCGGCATCGAAGAAGATGGTATCGCCGGGATTGGCGATCGCGCCGTCGAGGTCGGTGGTCCAGCGCTGGACCCCGTGCTCCTTCGCGAGCGCCGCCACCTTCTCGGCGTTACGACCGACGAGGATCGGATCGAGCTGCACCTTCGAGCCGTCGGACAGCGTGACGCCGCCTTCGGCGCGGATCGCGACCACCGAGCGGATCAGGTGTTGGTTCATGCCCATGCGCCCGGTGACGCCGTTCATGATGATGCCGAGAGTCTTCTGCGCCATGGGTCTCTCCTAAATTTGTGCGCCGGCGCGGGGGCCGGCGGCCCTCCTCTCCCCGCTTGCGGGGAGAGGGCCTCGTGCCGAGGGCACGAGGCGAGCCCCGAAGGGCGAGGGTGAGGGGCTGCCGACGCTCGCGCCCGACCGTCGACAGCCCCTCACCCGCTCGCTTCGCGAGTCGGCCTCTCCCCGCAAGCGGGGAGAGGAGAAGCGGTGCGCGACGCCGGCCATCGCTCAATCCAAATGCCCGCGGGCGTAGAAGTGCGCGCGGATCGTCTGCGAGAGCGCGATGAAGGCGGGGTCGCCCATCATCTCGAGGCTGCGCGGGCGCCCGAGCGGCACGTCGTAGATCGCCGCGATCGAGCCCGGCCGCTCGGTCATCACAACGACCCGGTCGGCGAGGAACACCGCCTCGGGGATCGAGTGGGTGATGAGCAGGATCGTCTTCTGCGTCTCGTGGTGGATGCGCTGGAGCTCGAGGTTCATGCGCTCCCGCGTCATCGCGTCGAGCGCCCCGAAAGGCTCGTCCATCAGCACGATCTTGGGGTCGTGGACGAGGGCGCGGCAGATCGCGGTGCGCTGCTGCATGCCGCCCGAGAGCTGCCAGGGATACTTGTTCTCGAAGCCCTCGAGGCCTGCCGTGGCGATGAGCTTCTTCGCCCGGGCGAGGTGCGTCTCGCGGTCGAGCCGGCGCACCTCCACCGGCATCATGACGTTGCGCAGCACCGTGCGCCAGGCCAGCAGCACCGGGCTCTGGAACACGATGCCGACATCGTCCGGGGGCTCGGTGACGGCGCGCCCGTCGATGCGGATCTCGCCGGAGGTCGGCGGGATCAGGCCGGCGACGAGCTTCAGGAGCGTCGACTTCCCGCAGCCCGACGGCCCGACGACCGCGACGAACTCGCCGTCGCGGATGTCGAGGTCGAGCGGCTTCAGCGACGGCACGTCTCCGTCGCGCGTCCGGTAGGTCTTGGTGAGCTTGTCGATCTCGATCAGGCGGCGGCGGGCCGTCGTCGACGCCACACCCGCCGCCTCGCTCGACACGAGCCTGAGCCTCGCTTGCGCCATCGCGTCCTCAGTGTCCGGCGCTCTTCGGCAGGAAGTCGCGGGTGTAGAACGCCTTCGGGTCGTTGTTCGCCGAGGCGTCGACGCCGCCGTACTCGACGAGAAGCGCCACCGAATCCTTCATGTTGGCGTCGGAGACGTTGAAGGGCCGCAGAGTCTTCGTCTCCTCGGTCCGGTAGAGCGGGATCGTCAGCTCGAAGCCCTCCTGCAGGGTCTCCTTCTTGCCGCCCTTGGGGTTGATCTTGAGGATGGCGTCGGCGGCGCCGGACGGGTCCTTCTCGGCCGCCTCGATCGACTTCGTCGCCGCCGACATGAAGCGGCGCACGAGGTCGGCGTTGTCCTTCAGCGTGTCCTTGTGGACGATGACGCCGGACGAGATCAGGTTGATGCCGTAGTCGGCGAACATGATCGGGTACACCGACTTGCCGGTCGCGTCCTTGATCTTCATCGACTGGTCCATGACGTAGCCCAGCAGCAGGTCGGCCTGGCCGTTGATGACGGCGTTGAGCTTCGTCTGGGCGTCGCCCGAGACGATGCGGAACTCGCTCTCCTTGAGACCGGTCTTCTTGAGGAACAGCGGCCAGATCTGCGACATGGAGTCGCCGGGCGTCGTCGCGACGATCTTGCCCTTGATGTCCTCCGGCTTCCTGATGTTCTTCTCGGCAAAGCCCATCACCGACATGGGGTTTTTCTGCAGCGCGACGCCGGCGGCGACCACCGGCGCGCCCTTGACGGCGGCGCGGATCATGGTCGGCACGTCGGCATAGCCGAAGGGCACGGTCTTCGCCGCGACCGCCTGCACGGTCACGGCCGAGCCGCGGCCCTCCTGGATGTCGAGGTCGATGCCCTCGGCCGCGAAGATGCCCTTCTCCTTGCCGTAGTAGAACGGCGCGTGCTCGCCGTAGACGTACCAGTTGATCATCAGCACGACCTTGTCGGCGGCCTGCGCCGGGGCCGTCGCGAAGGGCGCGGCGAGCGCCGTCGCGGCGAGGAGGGCGGCTTTCAGGAAGCTTCGCTTGTGCATGGTGTTTCCTCCGGTTTTGGCGTTCCGCCTTCAGGCGGT
>JAJKJG010000118.1 GCA_021154065.1 Methylobacterium sp. | reverse complement strand
CGGCCATGATCGTCATGTCGTCGCGAAGGAGACCGGCGAGGGCAGCCTTGCCGTCCGGATAGACCTTCTTCATCTCATCTCCTTGGATGCCGGCTCGCGAGCCATCCTCCGGCAAATGTTCGCACCGGAGCCCCTGAACGCACGCGTTTAGTCATAGCGTCGGAGAATGGGAAGTCCCCCTAAGCGCGTACCGTGGCCGTATTGCCACAGGGTCCGGTTTCCAGGGCCTTGAGCTGCCTCCAGCCGCAAAACGCCCCACGGCAAAGCTTGACCGACGCAGGCGCAGGCCGCATATGAGAATGAACGTTCATTCTCATCCCTTGGATAGCCCCCTTGACCGCGCTTCAGGCCGATCGCCCGTTCGACGACGAAGCTCAAACCGAGCGTCGCGCCCGCATTCTCGACGCAGCCGAGCGCTGCTTCGTGCGCTCGGGCTTCCACCGCACCACCATGCAGGACGTCGCCGCCGAGGCGAAGATGAGTCCCGGCAACCTCTATCGCTACTTTCCCTCGAAAGACGCGATCGCGGGCGGCCTCGCCGAGCGCGACCGCGCCGAGGTGGCGGAAGACTTCAACGCCCTCGCCGGCACCGAGGATTTCATCGACAGCTTCGCCCGGCTCGGCCGCAAGCATTTCGAGGAGAAGCCGCGCGAGAAGGCGATCCTTTGCCTCGAGATCTGGGCCGAGGCGACCCGCAATCCGGTCTTCGCGGCGATGACCAGCGCCTTCGAATGCGACATTCACGGACGGATGGAGGCGCTCTTCCGGCAGGCTCAGGAAAGGGGCCTCGTCGCTCCGGACGTCGATGCGCGCTCGCTCGCGACCCTCGTATCGACGCTCGCCGACGGCCTTTTCGTCCGCCGCGCGATCCTGCCGAGCTTCGCGCCGGAGACCGAGATCGCGTCCGTGATGGCGGTGATCGAGGCGGCCTTCGCCGGCCGGATCGACCTGCCGAAAACGCCGCCCGCCGCGACGGCCGAACGGAAAAGCTGACATGAAATCGCTCGTCCGCCTGGCGCTCGGCGCCGCCCTTTGCGTTGTCGCGGCGTCCGCCGCGCGCGCGCAGCCGCCGCAGGCGCACGTCCCGGCGGCACCGGCGGTCACGGTCGTCCGCGCCGCCGAGCGCGATCTCGTCGAGCGCGCGATCGTCACCGGCACGCTGGTTCCGCGCGAGGAGATCCTGGTCGCGCCCGAGGTCGAGGGCTACCGCATCGCCGACGTGCTGGTCGAGGAAGGCAGTGTCGTGAAGCAAGGGCAGGTGCTGGCCCGGCTCTCGCGCGACGTGCTCGAGACGCAGCTCGCCCAGAACGCCGCGACGCGCACCCGCGCCGAGGCGGCGATCGCGCAGGCGCGCAGCACCATCGTCCAGGCCGAGGCCGCGCAGGTCGAGGCAAGTCAGGCGCTCGAGCGCGCCCGCGCGCTGATGCGCGGCGGCAACACCACCGAGGCGACGCTCGAGCAGCGCGTGTCGGTGGCGCGTGCCGCCGAGGGCCGCCTCTCGGCGGCGCGCGACGGCCTGCGCATCGCCGAGGCCGAGCGCGCCTCGGCGCAAGCGCAGCAGCGCGAGATCGAGTGGCGGCTGTCGCGCACCGAGATTCGCGCCCCGGCGCCGGGCGTCGTGGCGCGCAAGAACGCCCGCGTCGGCGCGACCGCGTCGGCCGCCGGCGAATCGCTGTTCCGCATCATCATGAACGGCGAGATCGAGCTCGAGGGCGAGGTCACCGAGGTCCAGATGCCGCGCCTCAGGGAAGGCGCCGAAGCGCAGGTGACGATCGACGGCCAGCGCTTCATCGACGGGCGCGTCCGCAACATCTTCCCGGAGGTCGACCGCGCGACGAGGCTCGGCAAGGTGCGCATCGCGCTGCCAAAGGACGAGAGCCTGCGCATCGGCTCCTTCGCCCGCGGCACCGTCGAGGTCGCGCGCCGCACCGGCGTCGCCGTGCCGTCCGCCTCGGTGCTCTACGGCGCCGACGGCGCGACGGTGCTCGCCGTCGTCGGCGACAGGGTCGAGGTGCGCCGCATCGCGACCGGCCTCAATGCCGAGGGGTTCGTCGAGGTGACGGAAGGGCTCAAGGCCGGCGAGGCGATCGTCGCCCGCGCCGGCAGCTTCCTTCGCGACGGCGACGTGGTGCGGGCGGTCGCGGTCGAGGCCGCGATGTCGAAGCGCACCGTCGCGACGACGGCGGAGACGCGCTGATGCGCCTCAACATCTCCGCCTGGGCGATCCGGAAGCCGATCCCGTCGATCGTGCTGTTCATCGTCCTTCTGATCCTCGGGATCTTCAGCTTCCGCCAGCTGCCGATCACGCGCTTCCCGAACATCGACATTCCGATCGTCTCGATCACCGTGACACAGGCGGGCGCGGCGCCCTCCGAGCTGCAGAACCAGGTCACGAAGCGCGTCGAGGACACGGTCTCCGGGATCAACGGCGTCAAGCACATCATCTCGACGATCTCGGAAGGGCTGTCGACGACGACGATCGAGTTCCGCCTCGAGACGAACCAGGACCGCGCCGTCAACGACGTCAAGGACGCGATCGCCAAGATCCGGCAGGACCTGCCGCGCACCATCGACGAGCCGATCGTGCAGCGGATCGAGATCGCCGGCCTGCCGATCGTGACCTACGCGGCCGCGAACCCGGCGCTGACGCCCGAAGAGCTGTCCTGGTTCGTCGACGACGTCGTCGCCCGCCAGCTCCAGAGCGTGCGCGGCGTCGGCGGCGTCGATCGGGTCGGCGGCGTCGACCGCGAGATCCGCGTGACGCTGAAGCCCGACCGGCTGCTCGCGCTCGGCGTCACGGCCGCCGAGATAAACCGGCAGCTCCGCGCCACGAGCGTCGATCTCGCCGGCGGCCGCGGCGAGCTCGGCGGGCAGGAGCAGTCGATCCGCACGCTCGCCGGCGCCTCGCGGCTCGAGACGCTCGCCGCGACGAACGTCATGCTTCCCGGCGGGCGCCGGGTCAGGCTCGACGAGATCGCGATGCTGACGGACTCATCCGCCGAGCCGCGCACCTTCGCCCGCTTCAACGGCGAGCCGGTCGTCGCCTTCTCGGTGTCGCGCGCCAAGGGCGCGAGCGACGCCTCGGTCGGCCAGGCGGTCGAGAAGAAGATCGCCGAGCTGCGCCAGTCCCATCCGAGCACGCGCTTCGACGTCATTGACAGCACGGTGCCGTACACGGTCGGCAATTACGAATCGGCGATGCACACGCTGATCGAGGGGGCGCTGCTCGCGGTGCTCGTCGTGTTCCTGTTCCTGAAGGACTGGCGCGCGACCCTGATCTCGGCGGTCGCCATCCCGCTCTCGGTGCTTCCGACGTTCTGGGCCATGGACGCGCTCGGCTTCTCGCTCAACCTCGTCAGCCTCCTCGCCATCACGCTCGTCACCGGCATCCTGGTCGACGACGCCATCGTCGAGATCGAGAACATCGTCCGCCACATCAAGATGGGGAAGTCGCCCTACCGCGCCTCGCTCGAGGCGGCGGACGAGATCGGCCTTGCGGTGATCGCCATCACCTTCACGATCATCGCGGTGTTCGCGCCGGTGAGCTTCATGGGCGGCATCGCCGGCCAGTACTTCAAGCAGTTCGGCATCACGGTCGCGGCCGCGGTGCTGTTCTCGCTTCTCGTCGCGCGGCTGATCACGCCGATGCTCGCCGCCTATTTCATGCGCGACAAGGTGCACGAGGAGCCGAAGGACGGCTTTATCATGCGCGCCTACACCGGCCTCGTCGGCTGGTCGGTGCGGCACAAATATCTGACTTTCCTCCTCGGCATCGCGTTCTTCGCCGGCTCGATCTACTCGACGAAGCTCCTCCCCAACGGCTTCCTGCCGGCGGGCGACGAGGGCCGCTCGCTCTTCGTCGCCGAGCTGCCGCCCGGATCGCGCCTCGACGACACCAAGGCGGTGACCGACCGGCTTGCGGCGCGCCTGCGCGAGATGCCGGAAGTGCGCTCCGTCTTCGTCAACGGCGGCGTGCAGCTGCCGGGCAAGAAGGAGGTGCGCCTCGCGACCTTCACGGTCGCCTATGTGCCGAAGTCCGAGCGCGAGCTGCGGCAACGCCAGCTCGAGGAGCGCATCACCGGCATGTTCCGCGACGTGCCGGACATCCGCTTCGTCACGCTCAACGCCAACGGCCTGCGCGCCCTGCAGCTGATCGTTAGCGGGCCCGACCAGAACCTCGTCATCGAGACGGCGGCGAAGCTGCAGCGCGAGATGGGGACGATCGCCCACCTCTCGAACCCGCTGTCGACCGCGCCGCTGAACCGCCCCGAGATCCGCATCCGGCCAAAGCCCGCGGTTGCGGCCGAGCTCGCCGTCTCGACCGACGTCATCGCCGAGACGGTGCGGGTCGGAACCATCGGCGACATCGGCGCGAACCTCGCCAAGTTCGATGCCGGCGACCGGCAGGTGCCGATCCGGGTGCAGCTGCCCGAGAGCGTGCGCGGCGACCGTCAGCTGCTCGAGCTGCTCAAGGTGCCGGCGAAGAACGGCGCCGCGGTGCCGCTCTCGGCCGTCGCCGACGTCGAGCTCGGGCAGGGGCCGACCTCGATCGACCGGTACGACCGCGCCCTGCGGGTCGCGCTCGAGGCGGATCTGAACGGCACCGACGCGCTCGGCGAGGTCCTGGCCGAGATCTTCGCGCTGCCGACGGCGAAGAACCTGCCGGCCGGCGTCACGATCAAGCAGACCGGCGACGCCGAGGTCATGACCGAGGTATTCGAGAGCTTCGGCAAGGCGATGGGGGCCGGCGTCATGATGGTGCTCGGCGTGCTCATCCTCCTGTTCGCGAATTTCTTCCAGCCGTTCACGATCCTGCTCTCGCTGCCGCTGTCGATCGGCGGCGCGATCCTGGCGCTCGTCGTGACCCAGAAGGCGATCAGCCTGCCGGTCGTGATCGGCTTCCTGATGCTGATGGGCATCGTGACGAAGAACGCCATCCTCCTCGTCGACTTCGCCGTCGAGGAGATCGCCAAGGGCGTCGAGCGCAACGCCGCGATCGTCGACGCCGGCCGCAAGCGCGCGCGGCCGATCGTGATGACGACGATCGCCATGGCGGCCGGCATG
>JAJKJG010000117.1 GCA_021154065.1 Methylobacterium sp. | reverse complement strand
CGCCTACCGCTTCGAGAACTGGAAGCTGCGGCGGGCTTTCTTCTTGCCGTACTTCTTGCGCTCGACGACGCGCGGATCGCGGGTCAGGAAGCCTTCCTTCTTGAGCGCCGGGCGCAGCTCCGGCTCGAAGGCGGTCAGCGCCTTGGCGAGGCCGTGGCGGACCGCGCCGGCCTGGCCCGAGAGGCCGCCGCCGGCGACCGTTACGACGATGTCGAACTGGCCGTGGCGGTTCGCGATGTGCAGCGGCTGCTGCAGGATCATGCGCAGCACCGGCCGGGCGAAGTACTGCTCGACCGGGCGCTCGTTGACGGTGATCTGGCCCGGGCCGGGCTTGATCCAGACGCGGGCGACCGCGTCCTTGCGCTTGCCGGTCGCGTAGGCGCGCCCCTGGGCGTCGATCTTCTTTTCGTATTTCGGAGCCTCGGGTGCGGCAGGCGCCGCTTCCTGGCCGAGATCGGCGAGAGACTGGAGGGTCGCCATGTCAGAGGCTCACATTCTTGCGGTTGAGGGCGCCGACGTCGAGGGCTTCCGGCTGCTGGGCCGTGTGCGGGTGCTCGGCGCCCTTGTAGACGCGGAGATTGCCGAGGATCTGCCGGAACAGCGGCCCGCGCGGCAGCATGCGCTCGACCGCCTTCTCGACGATGCGCTCGGGGAAGCGGCCCTCGAGGATCGACTTCGCCGAGCGCTCCTTGATGCCGCCCGGATAGCCGGTGTGGTGGTGGTAGACCTTCTGCTCGCGCTTGCGGCCGGTGAAGACCACCTGATCGGCGTTGATGACGATGACGTTGTCGCCGCAGTCGACATGGGGGGTGTAGGCCGGCTTGTGCTTGCCGCGCAGCCGCATCGCCACGACCGAGGCGAGCCGGCCGACGACGAGGCCCTTGGCATCGATCACGACCCACTTCTTTTCGACGTCGGCGGGTTTCAGCGAAGTGGTTTTCATCGCGCTGGTCCCGTGAGCGGGCGTGTCGGCCCGGTTGAAACGACAAACCGCCGCGAAAGCCGCGGCGGCGATGGGCTGGATATAGCGGCGCGTGATGAGAGTGTCAATCGATATGCGCGCCGCAGAAGTCAGAAAAAGTGTTGTGCAGCTGACCTTTAGATGATGCGGTATTATAATACCGTGCACTCCGCGGTCCCTGCAAGGCTATGAGGTTTGCCCGGCGGCCCTCCCACCGCCTCCATCCTGAGGTGCGACCCCGGGGCTTGACCCAGGGGGAGCCTCGAAGGACGCAACCTCCCGACACGGCGTCGATCGGCGGAAGCGCGGTTCGCGGCCTTACCGCACGCGCAAATTCCGCAACGTCACCGAGTAGCGCAGGCTCTCGACCTCCGGGATCGAGTGCTCCCACTCGGTACGGGCGGGGCCGGCGAGGAGGTAGGCCGAGCGTGGGGCGAGCGTGAACGAAAGGCGCTCCCAGGCCGGGCGCGGCTTTGCGGCGGTCTTGCGGCGCAGGCGGAAGACGCATGGCGCTAGGAGCGAGATGCCGACCACCTCGCCGAAAACCGAGCGGTCCTTGTGCCAGCCGATGCCGGCGCCGGGGCCGTATTCGGTCAGCAGCACCTGCTGCAGCGCCGCCGGCGCGAGCCCGGCGAAGGCGGCGGCGCGCTCGCGCAGCGGCAGGAGGAAATCCGGCATGTCCTCGGTCGCCTCGACCTTCATCAGGTTGAAATCGTAGCGCCAGCCGAACGAGACGACGCGGCGCTTGCCGAGGAAGCCCTGGAACTCGAAGGCGCGGAACGGCAGCTCGGCGAAACGGTCGACGAGCGCCTCCTCCGCCGCGGCCGTGATGAGCTCCGGCGTGTAGAGCATGCCGTCCGGCAGGGTGGGCGTCAGATCCAAGAGAGCCGCTTCCATGAGCGCGAGAACGGCGGTCCGTGCCGAGGGTTCCGCGCCGCCGCCAAGCTCTCCCGGAGGGCTATCCGATTCTCACAATGCCGGCGCGCGATTCCCTTCCCACTTGTGGGGCTTGGGCCTGGCGGATCGCGTGGGCTTTGCCCCTGCGGCTGATGCACGGCGCCGGCTTCGACCAGGAGCCCTATGCCCGGCGCCCCCCTCCCTACGCTCCCCCACAAGGAGGGAGGGGAATCGCGCGCCGGCTTTGTGTGAATCCGCTAGCCCGGGCGGGAGCGTCGACGGCTCGTTCACAAGCGCGACATTTCCGGCCCGCAGCAGGCATCGAAACGCGGCCGGCTGGCGTTTGTTCATAAGGCTTTCATCGGCGTGTGCGACGATCGCCGTTGGGTAGGGAAGTAAGGTCATGTTGTGGGACGGGATCGCCCGTCGCGCGTTCGGGCTCGGCGACGGTGGAGGCGGAGAAGGCGTGACCCAGATCGCTGCCGAACGCGAGCCCCGCTCGAGGCTGAAGATCGGCCTGGCGCTCGGCGGCGGCGCCGCCCGCGGCTGGTCACATATCGGCGTGATGCGGGTCCTCCAGCGCGAAGGCATCGTCCCCGACGTGATCGCCGGCTCGTCGGTCGGCGCCGTCGTTGCCGGCTGCTATGCGGCCGCCAAGCTCGATCAGCTCGAGGAATTCGCGGTCTCGCTGACGAAGCGCCGCGTCATGGGCCTGCTCGATTTCCACATCACCGGCTCGGGACTGATCGCCGGCGACCGCCTGCGCCGGCTTCTCGAGCACGATCTCGCCGATCTGCGGATCGAGAACCTGCCGCTGCGCTTCGCGACGATCGCGACCGAGCTCGGCACCGGGCACGAGATCTGGATCACCCGCGGTCCGCTCGTCGAGGCGCTGAGGGCCTCCTATGCCCTCCCCGGGGTGTTCGATCCGGTGCGGCTCGGCGGCCGCTGGCTGATGGACGGCGCGATCGTCAACCCGATCCCGGTCACCACCGCCCGGGCGCTCGGCGCCGACCTCGTCGTCTGCGTCAACCTCAACGGCGACATCCGCATCCGCGGCACGGTCATCCAGTCGCACTCGGCCGAGATCGAGGAGAGCGACGAGATCATCGAGGCGGCGACCGAGGAGCGCCGGCGCTGGAGCGTTCTCAATCCGATGCTCGGCAGCCGCAACCGCCGCAGCATGGCCGCGCCCGGCATCGCCAGCGTCATGGTCGACGCCTTCAACATCACCCAGGACCGCATCGCCCGCTCGCGCCTCGCCGGCGATCCTCCCGACGTCATGATCTCGCCGAAGCTGTCGCCGGTCGGGCTGTTCGAGTTCCACCGCGCCGAGGAATGCATCGAGCTCGGCAAGCAGGCGACCGAGCGCGTCCTGCCCGACCTCTTCGAGCTGATGCGCGACACGGCCCGCGTCGGCTGAAGGCTCAGGCGGTCGCGATATACTCGCGCAAGGCCTGATGCTCGGCCTCGATCTCGGCGACGCGATGCTTGACGACGTCGCCGATCGAGATGATGCCGCACAAGCGGCCGTTCTCGACCACCGGCATGTGGCGGAACTTGCGCTTCGTCATCTCGTCCATGAGCTCGTTGATGGTCGTCTGGCGGGTGCAGGTCACGACCTTGCCAGTCATGTGCTGCGACACCGGGTGCTCGAGCGCCGAGGCGCCGCCGCGCGCGACCGCGCGCACGATGTCGCGCTCGGACAGGATGCCGAGCACGGCCTCGTCGGGGCCGCCGACGATGACGGCGCCGATCCCCTTCTCGGTCAGCGCGCGGGCGGCGTCGGCAAGCGTCCGGCTCGGCTCGATCGTCAGGACGTCGCGCCCTTTGGCCATGAGAATATGCTCGACGTTCATCGCTTCCTCCGCTGGTCCCGGCGCCGAGGCGGGATCTCTTATTAGACCATAGTGGTAAGGTGCGAGCGGGCTGGCAAGTGTCGCGACGGCAAGTGTTGCGACGGCGGTGTCGCGACGCCGAGCAGGTCCGGCTAGCGGCGGTCGAGCCAGGGAAACAGCAGCAGCCCGACGACGAAGCCGCCGATGTGGGCCTCCCAGGCGACGGACGCGTCGGTGATGCCGAGCGGCGCGGCGGCAAGCCCGAACAGGAGGTTCGACGCGAACCAGACCAGCAGGAACACCGCGGCGCCGCGGTTGCGCAACAGCTCGACGATGTTCTGCCGCGGCCGCTCATGGGCCTCGCCGACCCGGCGCGAGCCGGGCGACGCGGGCGCGAAGACGAAGCGCGCCGCCGCCGCCATCCAGCCCGAGATCGCCGCCGAGGCGCCGACCATCGGCGCGACGCTCAACGGGTCGGTGACGACATGGGCCGCCGCCCCGGCGACGGCGCAGGCGGCGCCGAGGAGGAGGAAGCGCCAGGCGCCGCAGCGGCGCGCCACCGGCGTCCCGAAGGCGGCAAGCCAGACCGCGTTCAGGAGCACATGCGCCCAGGAGCCGTGCAGGACCGCATAGGTCAGCGCCGTCCAGGGCTTCGCGCCGTCGCCGACGACGTAGCGCGCGAGCGCCTCCCGCAGCCCCGCCTCCTGCGGGGAAAAGCCGGCGCCGGCCTCGCGCAAGATGGCCTCGAGCCGCGACGGGTCGAAGGCGGCGGTCCAGCGCGCCGGGACGACGGCGAAGTCGAGAAGCAGCTCGAGATCGGCGCCCGCCGAAAGCAGGGCCGCGCGCAGCGCGTGGATCGCGACGAGGATGACGACCGCCGCCGTGACGATCCCCGGCATGTTGAAGATCGGCTCGCGCCGGGGCTCGGCTGGTTGCACCTGCATGCCCCTCAATCGCCGACGCCGGCCCGCCGCACAAGGCCGGCACGGCTCAGCCGCCGTCCGGCCCGCAACCGCAGCGCCCGGTTAACCCTAACGAAGGGTTTCAGCCCCGCCGGACTCCCCCTCGGGCACGCCGCCTGCACGATAGCGCCCCGAACCGAGCGCGATCCGCGACATGGCCCGAGAGGACCACGCGCCGCCTCAAAACGGGACGGCGACGGCCGGGACGGTCGGCGTCGAAAGCACGGCATGAAGCACGCGACGACGCGCATGATCTTCGCCTACTGGGACGCGCTCCGCGGCGAGCGCAGCGCCCCCGAGCGCGGCGAGATCGAGCCCGGCGAGATCCGGCACGTCCTCGCCGACACCTTCGTCCTCGAGGTCGCGCCCGAGCGCACCGCGACGATCCGGCTCGCCGGAACCCGCATCTGCGCCTTCTTCGGCCGCGAGCTCAAGGGCGAGGCGTTCGATCGGCTCTGGCATCCGGACGCGGCCGAGGATGTGCACCATGCGATCGAGGCCGTCGTCGAGGAAGCGGCCGGCGTCGTCGCCGGTCTTAGCGCGGCGACCGAGGAAGGCGCCTCGGCCGAGCTCGAGATGATCCTTCTGCCGTTGCGGCACCGGGGCCGGCCGCACACCCGGATCCTCGGCGCGCTCTCCCCGGCCGTGGTCCCGCCCTGGATCGGGCTCTACCCGGTCAGCCACCTCACGACGTCCTCGCAACGCGTGCTGTGGCCCTCGGGCCGGGAGGCGAGGATCGTGCGCGGCGACCACGACGGTTCGCCGGTCGCACGCCGGCAACGCTTCGTCGTCCACGCCGGAGGGCGCATCTGAGCCGGCGGGCGGCTAATCCGGCATTAACCCTGGCTGCCTAAGGTCGGGAAACGCCCGACTCACACCCTTCGGCGACCGCCCAGCCCGATGCAAACCGCCGCTCTCGAGCAACCGCGCAGCCACAGCATGGAACGGCGCCGGCACCATCGGGTGCGCGTGGCGCTGCTTGGCCGCTACATGCTGGCCGACCACCGCGAATACGCCTGCCAGACCACCGACATGTCGCCGGGCGGGGCGTCGCTCGTGGCGCCGGTCAAGGGCGCGGTCGGCGAGCGGGTCGTGCTCTATCTCGAGCATGTCGGGCGCATCGAAGGCGAGATCACCCGCCACACGGCGCAGGGCTTCACGGTCTCGATCTCGGCGACCGTCAGGAAACGGGACAAGCTCGCCTCGCAGCTGACCTGGCTCGGCAACCGTCACGACCTCGGCCTGCCCGAGGACCGCCGCCATGAGCGCATCGTGCCGCGCAATCCGGTCGCCGAGCTGAAGCTCGAGAGCGGCCGCGTCATGATCGTGCGCCTGATCGACATCTCGATGTCGGGCACGGCGATCTCGGCCGACGAGAAGGACAAGCTGCCGATCGGCACGAGCGTCACCCTCGGCCACACCGCCGGCACCGTGGTCCGGCACTTCCAGGGCGGCATGGCGGTCGAGTTCCTGCTCTCGCTCTCGCCCGATCGCTTCGACGAGAACCTCGTCCTCTAAGCGCAGCCGGGCTGTCGGCATTCTCGGCGAGGCCGGCTTTCGTTTACCGATCCTTGCCACGGTCGCAGGGCATTTGAGGCAAAGCCGAAAGGCGGGGTTTTGCCTACCTTTCTTTCAAGCTTTTCAGCAGCTTAGATCGATAAAATTGCGCCGATCGGATTGAGCGCGCCTGAAAGCCGCGCCGGCATGCTGCCCCTCACGGACGAAGGGGGGCATCATGAAGAACAAGCTGGGGGCGGCGCTCGGCGTCGCCATTGCGGGGGCAACGCTCTTGAGCGCCGCGGCGGCGAGCGCTCAGACGATGGCCTCGCTGCCGCGGGGCTCGCTACCGGCGGCGGTCACGGGCGAGGCCCGGCCCGTCATGGCTTGGGTCGATTTCTGCAGGCGTCACCCGCAGGAATGCGCGGTCGACACCGCCGAGGCGCCGGTGGTCGCGCTCAGTCCGCGGATCTGGCAGCAGATCGTCTCGGTCAACCGCCGGGTGAACACCACCATCACCGCGATCACCGACCAGGAGCATTGGGGCGTCCCGGACCGCTGGGATCTGCCGACCGACGGCTACGGCGATTGCGAGGACTTCCAGCTTCTCAAGCGCAAGCTGCTTGCCGAAGGCGGACTGCCGCGGCGGGCGATGCGGATGACAGTCGTCATCGACGAGAAGGGCGAGGGTCATGCCGTGCTCATGATCCGCACCGACCGCGGCGACTTCATCCTCGACAACAAGACCAATGCGGTCCTGCCTTGGCACGATACCGGCTACGTCTACATCAAGCGCGAAGGCCAGAGCGGCCCGGCCTGGGTGTCGCTCGGCGGCGCCTCCTCCCCGACCGTCACAGCGAATCGCTAGAAGCTTGGCCGTGTAAGTTTGCAGGCCCGGTCCGTCCCCACCCCTCCCGTCCCGACCGGGTCCGCCACGGGGTCAGCCGAAAGGCTGGCCCCGTTTCTTTTGCGCCACAGCGAAGCTCCATGAAGCGTAAGTCCTTGAAGGAGCTTGCCTTTAACAGGCTGATGAGGGCGAAGAGGCAAAAAATTGTCCCGCTCTGGAACCAAAGTTCAACAGGCGAGTTTACTTCTGTTTCGTTTTTTCGGTTGACCGGGCCAGCCGCCGTGTCACCTTGGTGAAAATACAATTAAAACCAAAACGGCTGGTGGGGCATGCGGCATACGCTTGAGGGGCGTCTCCATACCTGCGTTCAAAGTCCGGTGGCCGGGATCCTTAGCACGGTCTCCGGCATCGCCAAAGCAGGTCTTATCGGTCTGACGCTGGTCCTCGGCGGGGCGACGCAAGCCCAGACCGTCGCCTCGCTGCCGGCGAACGCGCAGGCGATCGAGAACAACGGCAGCGCCCGCCCGGTCGCGGCCTGGAACGACTTCTGCCGCCGTTACCCTTCCGAATGCGCGGTCGATACCTCCGAGCCCGCCAAGGTCGCGATGTCGGCGGAGATCTGGAAGACGATCGTCGCGGTCAACCGGCGCGTCAACGGCCGCATCAAGCCGATGACCGACAAGGCGCATTGGGGTGTCGTCGACCGCTGGGACTTCCCTGACGACGGCTACGGCGACTGCGAGGACTACCAGCTCCTCAAGCGCAAGCTCTTGCGCGAGCGCGGCCTGCCGCAGCGCGCGATGCGGATGACGGTCGTCATCGACGAGCTCAACGAGGGGCACGCGGTGCTGATGATCCGCACCGACCGCGGCGACTACATCCTCGACAACAAGACCAATGCCGTCCTGCCGTGGGATGAGACCGGCTACGTCTACGTCAAGCGCGAGGGTCACGACTCGATGGCCTGGACCTCGCTCGGCGGCGTGACCTCGCCGACCGCGACCGCGAACCGGTAGTCTCCGCGCCGCTCCTCAATCGAGCCGCCGCAGCCCGGCGGCGAAGCGCTGCCAGTTCCGGACATAGTGCAGCGCCGTCTGGCGCAGGCGCTCGGCCGATTGCGCGTCGAGGGTGCGGATCGCCTTCGCGGGTGCGCCGACGATCAGCGAATTGTCCGGGAACTCCTTGCCTTCGGTGACGAGCGCGTTCGCGCCGACGAGGCTGTTCGCGCCGATGCGCGCTCCGTTCAGCACCGTCGCCCCCATGCCGATGAGCGAATTCGCGCCGATCGTGCAGCCGTGCAGGATGGCATGGTGGCCGATGGTGCAGTCGGCGCCGATCGTCATCGGGAAGCCCGGGTCGGTGTGGAGCATCGACCCTTCCTGGATGTTCACGCGCGGGCCGAGATCGATCAGCTCGTTGTCGCCGCGAGCGACCGAGCCGAACCATACGCTCGCATCCTCGCCGAGGCGGACACGGCCGATGACGTGAGCATCGGGGGCGATCCAGAAGCGGCCGGAGGCCGGAAGCTCGGGCGTGCGGTCGTCAAGCGCGTAGAGGGGCATGCGGATCTCGCGGTTCCGGAGAATTCGCGAGCAGTGCGCGAGGGTTAGGGCTCCGTCAAGCGCCGGTGATGATTTGCGCGACGTCGAGCACGAGACGCCCCGAGATCAGGCTCCAGACGCATGCAAGGATCGTCGCCAGCATGACGAATGACATCGGCCGGCGCTCGAGGCGGCGGCCGCGGATGGTGTTGCGCAGGATGATGAACGGGGCGCAGAAGACGACGAGCGGCACGCAGGCGACCGCCGCGAGCCCGCCGGCCTGGAGCAGCGTAAAGCTCGCCCGGCGCTCGGCGAAGAGTTCGAAGGCCGTCGCGACGAGGCCGGCGAAGGCGAAGCCGAGCGCCAGCGCCTGAAGGCTCTCGATCGCGGCGGGGTCGATCGGCATGGCGGCTCCGGTTGCGCGCCCTGCACCATGCCTGAGGCTTAACGAGAGGTTAAGCGGCTCGCTCGTTTAAGGTAAACGCCGGCGGCGCATCACTCCGTGAGATCGGTGTCGAGGATCGACATGGTGAGCACGTAGGACCGGTCGCCGTCCTCGTCGTCGAGCGACAGCGTCGCCACGAATTCCTCGCCGATATAAACCTCGGCGAGATCATCCTTCTTCGGCCGCCCGACGACCCGGATCGAATGGTTCGAGAAGGTCCGGCGCAGATAACGCTCGACTTTGGCGAGCTCGCTCTTGTCCACTTCAGGCCTCGTGACGGTGGCGGGGCGGGACGCTTGCCACGGCGCAACGGCCGGGGCAAGCGGCGCCCATCAGTCGGCGCTGAGCTCGGACAGGATCTGGTCCATCGAGCGGGCGGGCTCGGCGCAGCCGGCGGTGCCGACGACCTTCGCCGGCACGCCCGCGACCGTGGTGTTGCGCGGCACCGGCTGGAGCACGACCGAGCCCGCAGCGACCCGGGCGCATTGCCCGACCTCGATGTTGCCGAGGATCTTGGCGCCGGCCCCGATCAGCACGCCCTGACGGATCTTGGGGTGGCGGTCGCCGCGCTCCTTGCCGGTGCCGCCGAGCGTCACGTCCTGCAGGATCGAGACGTTGTCCTCGACGACGGCGGTCGCGCCGACGACGAGGCCGGTCGCATGGTCGAGGAAGATGCCGCGCCCGATCCGGGCCGCCGGGTTGATGTCGGTCTGGAACACCTCCGAGGACCGGCTCTGGAGGTAGAGCGCGAAATCGTGCCGCCCACCCTGCCACAGCCAGTGGGCGAGGCGGTGCGTCTCGAGAGCGTGGAAGCCCTTGAAGTAGAGCATCGGCTCGATAAGGCGGGTGCAGGCCGGGTCGCGGTCGGCAACCGCGAGGAGATCGGATCGGAAGGCGTCGCCGATCGCCGGATCGGCCGCGAGCGCCTCGCAGAAGGTCTGGCCGATGAGGTCGGCCGAGAGCGTCGGGTGCCCGAGCCGGGCCGCGACGCGGTGGGCGACGGCGGATTCGAGGGTGTCGTGGTTGAGGATCATCGTCAGGATGAAGCTCGTGAGCGACGGCTCCTGGCGGATCGCCGCCTCGGCCTCCTGGCGCAGCTTCGCCCAGACGGGATCGACGACGCCGGCAATTTCGGGCGCCTCCGCCCTTGCGACGACCTGGGACATGCTCGCCTCCTCGAACCGGCTCGACGTTTTTAGATTACCATATCTGGGGACGCGTGCGATGCGCGCCGGTCATGGCTTGTCATGGCTGACGGCTCATTCCGCCGCCGCTTCGCGCGGCACCGGGAAGCGGCGCGCCAGAAACGCCAGGATCGCGTCGGCGAAGGCATCGTTGCGGTCGCCCGCTACCATGTGGCGCGCCTCGGCGACGTCGGCAAGCTCGGAGCCTGGGGCCATCGCGAGGAACGCCTCGGCGGCGGCCCGGCTGACAAGCTCGCTCGCGCCGCCGCGCACGAGAAGCGTCGGCACAAAAAGCGAGCGGACGGCGCGCTCGAGCGCCGGCTCGACCTGTTGGCGGCCGCTGTCGACGGGGCGCGGGCCGTCGAGGAAGCGCGGGTCCCAATGCCAGCGCCAGCGCCCGTCGGCGTGAAGCCGCAGGTTCTTCCGCAAGCCGTCGAGCGAGCGCGGTCGCGGGCGATGCGGGAGATAGGCCGCGACCGCATCCGCCGCTTCTTCGACGGAGCCGAAGCCCTCCGCGGCACGCGCCCGCATGAAGCCCTGCACGTGCTCGACGCCGCGCGGGTCCATCTTCGGCACGACGTCGACGAGGATCAGCCCCGAGAACGGCGGCGCCCTGCCCTCCCCTCGCGCCTGCCCAAGCGCGAGAAGCGCCGCGATGCCGCCGAGCGACGCCCCGACCGCCACCGGCGCGGGCTCATGCGGCGCCGCGATCGCGCTCGCGACTGCCGCGGCGTCGGCGGCATACTCGGCCAAGGTGTACGACCCGTCGGCGACCCACGCGCTGTCGCCATGGCCGCGCTGGTCGACCGCGACGACGCGCCAGCCGGCATCGGCGAGCCGATGCGCGGTCTTCGCCCAAGCATGCCGCGTCTGCCCACCGCCGTGCAGCAAGAGCGCCGAGCGCGGGCCATGCCCGATCTCGTTCGCGACGAGCCGATTGCCGGCGGCGCCGGTGAAGAGCTTGCTCATGCGCCCGCATCTCCGCGCGGCATGCGCAGTGTGAAGCGGGTGCGCTCGGGCGAGGAGGCGACCGTCAGCGTGCCGCCATGGGCGCGGGCGATCTCGGCGGCGATATAGAGCCCGAGGCCCAAGCCCTGCTGCCCGGTGCGCCCGGCGCCGCGGAAGAACGGCTGGAAGAGGCGATCGACGGTGCCGGGCGGGATCGGCTCGCCCTTGTTCTCGACCGACAGCGCGAAGACGTCGCCGTCGCTCGAAGCGCTGACCCGCACCGGCGCGTCCGGCGCGCCATGCGTCAGCGCGTTGCCGAGGAGATTCGAGAGCAGCTGGGCGATGCGGGCGCGGTCGCAGTTGACCGGCTGGTCGATGACGAGCGCCGTCTCGATCGCCCGCTCCGGCCAGGCCGACCTCAGCTCGGCGACCACCTGCTCCAGCACCGGCCGCAGGCGCGCCTCGGCGTTGAGGTCGAGCTTGAGGCCGCCGCCGAGGCGCCCGCGGGCGAAATCGAGCACGTTGTCGATGAGCTCGGCCATCCGCGAGACGCTGCTCTGCACGA
Organism: Methylobacterium sp.; assembly: GCA_021154065.1. The sequence continues at coordinate 2,540 of JAJKJG010000117.1, read as the reverse complement.
GGCGCACGATCGCCGGCCCCCGGCCGCCGAGCGCTTCCTTCTGCAGCATGCGCACGCCGGCGTCGATCGAGGCGAGCGGGTTGCGCAGATCGTGGCCGAGCACGGCGATGAACTGCTCGCGCAGCTCCGCCGCCTGGCGCTCGTCGAGGAGCGCCGCCTCGGTCGCCGCCATCCTCTCGTCGGCCTCGAGGTAGAAGGCGATGAGATCGGCGAACAGCCGGAACATCTGCGCGACCTCGGGCCGCTTCAGGCTCGCCGGCCGCGGGTCGATCGCGCACAGCGTGCCGAAGAAGGCGCCGCCGGGCCGGACGATCGGCATCGAGATGTAGCTCTGAAAGCCGTACATCGCCGGCGTCGGGTGGCCGCAGAAGGCCTCGTCGTCGGCAACATGGTCGATGACGACGCCCTCGCCGCTCGCCCGGATCTCGTTGCAGATCGTCGTCTCGAGCTTGAGCTCGCCTCCGGGCTTCAGCCCGAAGCTGATCTCGTCGCGCACCGCGCAGGCGATCCAGCGCTCGTCGGTGACCCGCGCCACCGCGGCAAAGCCCATGCCGGTGGTGCGGCACACAACCTCGAGGATCGTCGGCACCGCGTCGATTCGCGCCACCGCGGCAAGGTCCCCCTGGAAGTTGTCCGCCACGCCATCCCTTTCGCTTTTCGAGGGCTTTTAGGGGCGCGGCTTTGGCGTGTCACGCGGCTAAACGAAGAGGCGCGCGAGGCCGTAGAACAGCGCCGCGATCAGCGCCGAGGCCGGGATGGTGACGATCCAGGCGACGAGGATGCCGCGGGCGACGCCCCAGCGCACGGCGGAGACGCGCCGCGCCGCGCCGACGCCGATGATCGCTCCGGTGATGGTGTGCGTCGTCGAGACCGGCACGCCGAGCTCGGTCGCGAGGAACAGCGTGATGGCGCCGCCGGTCTCGGCGCAGAAGCCCTGCATCGGCGTCAGGCGCGTGATCTTCGAGCCCATCGTCTTCACGATCCGCCAGCCGCCGAACAGCGTCCCGAGCCCCATCGCGCTCTGGGCGGCGAGGATCACCCACAAGGGCACGTGGAACGCGCCGGACAGATAGCCCTGCGAGTAGAGCAGGACGGCGATGATCCCCATCGTCTTCTGGGCGTCGTTCGCCCCGTGCCCGATCGAGTACAGCGCCGCGGAGAGGAACTGGAAGATGCGGAAATAGCGGTCGACGACATAGGGCGACATGCGCGCGAAGGTCCAGGTCACGATGACGACGAGGACGATCGCCAGCGTGAAGCCGACGGCCGGCGACAGCACGATCCCGGAGGCGGTCTTGAGCACGCCCGCCCAGACGATGCCGGGGCTGCCGGCCTTGGCGATGCCGGCGCCGAGCAGGCCGCCGACGAGCGCGTGCGAGCTCGAGGACGGGATGCCGCCGATCCAGGTGACGACGTTCCAGACGATCGCCCCCATGAGCGCGCCGAACACCACCCGGGCGTCGATGACGCTCGCCTCGACGATGCCCTTGCCGATGGTCTCGGCGACGTGGAGGCCGAAGAACAGGAAGGCGATGAAGTTGAAGAACGCCGCCCACAGCACCGCGTAGCGCGGGCTCAGCACGCGCGTCGAGACGATGGTCGCGATCGAGTTCGCGGCGTCGTGCAGCCCGTTCAGAAAATCGAACAGCAGGGCGATGAAGATCAGCCCGACGAGCAGGGGGAAGCTGACGACGACGGCGTCCACGCCCGGCCTCAGACGTGCTCGGTGACGATGCTGTGGATCTCGTTCGCGACGTCGTCGAGGCTGTCGGCGACCTTCTCCAAGTGCTCCATGATCTCCATCGCGACCCAGAAATCGACCGGCTCGGTCCTCGCCCTCTCCTCGAAGAGCCGCTTGCGGGCGGCGTCGTAGATGTCGTCGGCCTCGCTCTCGACCCGCACGATCTTCTCGGTCAGGCTGTTCAGCGGCCCGATGTTCTTGCTGATCGTCGACAGCAGCGGCACCGCCTCCTGCATCAGGCCCGAGGCGCGGACGATGCATTCCGCCATCTGCATCATCTCGGGCTCGAACCGCGTCACCCCGAAGAGCAGGATGGTCTTCGCCGTCTTCTGCATCTGGTCGATGGCGTCGTCCATCGACTGGATCAGGCGGGTGATGTCGCCGCGATCGAACGGGGTGATGAAGGAGCGCCGCACGGCGAGCAGCACCTCGCGGGTGACGCGGTCGCCCTCGTGCTCGCAATCCATCACGGTCTTGAGGTTCGGCGCGAGCGCCGCCCCGCCGGCAAGCGCGCTTTTCAAGGCTTCGGCGCCGGCGACGACGGCGCGCGCATGTTCGGCGAAGAGAGCGAAGAACCGCTCTTCTTTCGGCAGGATCGCTTGCAGCCAGCGCATCCGGTCACCTCGTCGGTCTCGGGGATGGACCTAGCCCATCAACGCGCAGCGGAGAAGAAGGGGCTCATCGGCTCTGGGCCGGTTCCTCACATCACCTCGACCCGCACCACCTGGACCCCGTCCTCGACCCTCACCTCGACCACCCTCGCCTCGCCGCGCTTGACGACGCTGACCTTGCCGCTGCG